>NZ_JARPLC010000003.1:0-8302 GCF_032350395.1 Limnospira sp. PMC 289.06 | reverse complement strand
CGGAAGTCGAACCGGAACCGGAAGTTGAACCGACTCCTGAACCGGAAGTCGAACCTGAACCGCAACCGCAACCGCAACCGCAACCGCAACCGCAACCGCAACCGCAACCGCAACCGCAAGCGGAAGGGACTCCTATTGGTGCGGGTGTTGGTGTAGAGCAGGGAACCCCAGAAAGCAACCCTGAAACAGAGTCCGAATTAACTCCAGTGGTGACACCAATACTAATACAACCATTAGAAATCATTGGGAGTATTAATATCCCATTGGTAACTATTCCCAGTTTGAATATTGATTCAAGCCGCTTAATTAATGTGACTCAGGAGACCTTAGAAGGAACCGAAGCGGATGAATTAAAAATTGGTACATCCATAGCCGAATCCATATATGGACGAGGTGGAAATGACACGATTTTTGGTATGGGAGGAAACGATAATTTAGAAGGAGGATTTGGGAATAATCTGTTGTTAGGAGGTGAAGGTAATGACTTCATCTTAGGAGGACCGGGAAATGATACTTTATATGGCGGTCAAGATGATGATTTACTGTTGGGAGGAGAAGGGAATGATGTAATTTGGGGAGACATCGGAAATGATACTATTGACGGCGGCGAGGGTGATGATTTAATCTTCGGCGGCGAGGGTGATGATTTAATCCTGGGAGGACTGGGAAATGATATCATTTATGGCGGTCAAGGAAATGATACTATTGACGGCGGCGAGGGTGATGATTTAATCTTCGGAAATCAAGGTGATGATTACCTACAAGGAAATCAAGGTAATGATACGATTTATGGCGGTCAAGACAATGATACGCTGTTGGGTATTGCGGGTAATAATCTACTGTTTGGAAATCTCGGAAATGATTTGCTAGTAGGTGGTTTTGCATCTGATACTCTCTATGGCGGTCAGGGAAATGATACGTTAATTGGAGGGGATGGAAATGATTTTCTCAGTGGTGATAAAGGTGATGATGTTCTGATTGGGGGCGCGGGTCGTGATACTTTTGCGATCGCTTACGGACAAGATACGATCGCTGATTTTGAAGTGGGTATTGACCAAATCTGGATTACCGCAGATCTAGATCCTCGACAATTAGCGATCGCTCAAATTGACACCGGATCTCAAATCATCATCGCCGACACCGGAGAGGTTTTAGCTTTCTTAAATGGAGTTGAAGCCACTACCATAGATATAGAAGATTTTACCTTCTTCTAATTCGATCAACCCATCTATCTTCAAAATCATATATTTGCCACACTGAACCGATTTCGGTAAAGTAAACCAAAGGTGAATATTTGTCAATATGAAATTGAAGATTCTACTCATAACTCTGCTGGTGGTTTTCTGCGCTTGGGTGATACCAGCCCAAGCCGCAGAACCCCTTAAAACCTATTCCCTCAACATCCTATCAGAGATGTCCAGACAGAGCATTAAACTCGATCCCCCTGTTACCCAGATGACTGTCAGGATACTAAAGCCTGGAGATGTCGCTATTCCCTGTGGTGATGGTCAACACACCTATACCTGCACTTCTGGGAAACTCCTCTGGATTCAATCGGACCAGGATCAGCCTATCCGACAATTTTGGGGTCAGAATACCGCCGAAAAGCCTGTATATCTGACCCTAGAGGTTTTCCAGCAACTACAGCCAGAAGAAGTCGAAGATGATTCCTCAGATTTGACGATGTGCGATCACTGCATAAAACGGGTCGCCGCCACCGAGTCCTAACATTTGCAAGACCGGGGGGATAGATGACTGATGAATAATTACTTCAGGGACACTGAAGCCGGGTAATTCCCCACTACGGACTGAGTTAAAGTAGCTTTCTACCAGTTTGACTCGCTGGGCTTCTGTTGCGTCTCGCCAGGCGGCGATCGCTTTTTGAAAAAACATCCGGTTAGAGAAACTCACAATCACCACTCCCCCCGGCTTCAAGACACGATGAATTTCACTAAATACGGCTTCAGGATACTGTAAATACTGTACTGATACACAGATTAACACCGCATCAAATTCGCGATCGCCTAACGGTAATTTTGGGTCCTTATTCAAATCCTGAATAAAATAATGGTTCAGTTGACGGTTGCGCGCCAACTCCTCCTCATTCATCCCGTGTCCCTCTACATGGGAGAATTTCCGATCATCCGGGAGATGAGACACCCAACTACTCATCAAGTCCAACACTCTGCTATTGACGGAAAGGCGATCGCTATATAACCCCCTTAACCTATCAATAAACCCCTCATCAACATGGGTCACAAATCGCGGATACTCATAAAATAATCTATCCTCAGTTTCGTCCAGTTTACTCCGTTGCTTCCCTGGTAACAACATCCCTACATTTCTCCTATCCTAGATGATTCTCAAGTTTAACCTAACTATTAATTAAATTTAATCTCTATTAGTTACACTGGCCGCAAATGCCGAGGGTAAAGCCATGACCGTCATCAAGATTATCCTAATAGCTGTGGTATTACTATTGACCGGGGATTTCATCTCAACCTTTTTCTATCATGTCCCTGAACATATTTTCGGGAAATATCATTGCGCTGTTCATCATAGCCATAATCGCAGTTTTATCCGATATGCGATCGCTACTAAAAATCCCCTCGTTTTAATTACTGGATTCTTCGCCGCCTTTCCCTATCTCGTCTTTTTACCTGTCTTTTGGTCGCTTTCTCCAACCGGTACTATCCTGGGTTTAGTCCTCGCACAGTCTCATGTCGAATTTCGTCATCTTTCCCCCACTAAATGGACTACACCCAACACCATCATCTACATCTGTAAACTTCTCTGTATCACCACCCCAGAAATACATTGGCAACATCATCGCAACTCCCGAATTGCCTACGGTGATATCTTCACATTCTACGATAAACCTGCTCAATTGTGGTTTCAATTTTTGCTACAATTTAAGCAGCCCATCAATAATTAGTTCCATAATCCCTGGGTTCGGATTCTTTGATTCATTCCTTCCTATGCACAAAATGTCGTTTTTGTCAATAGGTATAAAAAAAGGAGCCGCTTTCCTTCCCAAAACTCGTGCATCGCCAGCTTAATCTTTTTCTCAGAGAATATTTTTAATCGCCACAGAATCAGGGTTGTAGCCTTTATTTTTGCATATAGACAGAGTAACCCCTTGGAAGCCATTTCTTTGAGCATACCACAACCCCTATAATCTCGTCAAGTTTTTGCGAGCAATTTGCAATAAAATCGTATTAATTCTTAACAATCTTTGGAAAATCAAATCTATCTGGCTGGATAAATTAGTAAAACCTATTAAATGCCTGCATCAGCCTGTTGTCGATAGGCTAACAGATACCTCAGTCATAAATTGGGCTTAGAAAAAGGTTGACTGGGACGAAAACGAATAGGAGTATTTTCAATGAGTTTGTAAATAGCCGCCAAAGTATCTGAGCGAGAGAGTTCGTCGCGGGTAATCAGAAATTGCATAATCTCAAAACTGGGAGTATCAACCCAGTAGTAGGCGCTGTGAACATCAATTTTTTGAGCCAAGTATAAAATCGCATTTCCTAAATCTATCGGTAACGCCGTCCCCGCATTTAACCCCCATTTAACCCCATTAACCTTGGACATTTCCGAACAGTCAAAATAGTTAAACTTTTCAAACAAATCATAAGCCGAGGTAGGTTCAACCGCCGCCTGAGAAGTTACCATAACCCGAATAAATGGTCTATATTCTTCTCGTCCCTCCTGTGTTTTAACTGTTTTGAGGTAAACATTTCCCAGGCGCAAGCCAGACATAGCCACACTGGGTTCACTAAACCAATTACCCAAAATAGACAGGTAACGGAGAACCAGATCACGATCGCTAGAAAATAAATAAATTTCCCGACAGCGGAGAATAGCCGATCGCACATAGTTATTGCGTCCTTCCCGCAAAAACTCCAAGGGGATATCTGGAGCAGATAAAATCAAGCGGTCAAGGCGCAAGTGTTCCCCCATATCGTTGCCTTGTTGAACTAAGCGATCCTCTTTCCCAAAGCGATCGGATAGAATTCGCAGAACATTAACCACCAGGAGGCAGCCCATGCTGTGACCCATCAAGTTCACCTTCAGGCTAGGCAGGGGGGATAATGGGGGTTGTTCCCCCGGTAAAAAAGGCATAGAAGCATAAGGATTATCTCCCAGCACCTTATCAAGTCGCCAGAAGAACTCTGCTAGGTCTGGTGCACCGTAGTGAATAGTGCGATAGCGATCGCGCTGATAGACGACAATCCGCAGCAACTGGAATAGGAATAGCCACAGAAGAAACACGCTGAAAGCCACCCACAGCCATTGGCTGATTGAGCCAGCCAGAGTATCCCAGGTTATCCATTGCCAGAGAGAATCAACAACCGGCTGAATTCCCCATATTAGCAACAGAGGGGCTATCAATAGGGCTAGGAGCAAATATAGCACAGAGCCGCCCCCAAAAGCCACCAGAGCCACACCTACCAGAAACTTTAAAGAAATCCCCCAATAGCGGAAAGGGTCAGTCCATAGACCGGCACTCAAAATCGGTCTTTCTCCCGGCCAGTGATAGCCGATATAGGCACTTTTTTCTTCCAAAGTCCCCACCTGATTAATGGGTCCTTTGAGGGAAATAGACTCCGCCTCATTCACAAAAGCCGGATAGAACTTTTCTGGGGGGGTGGCATAGCCGTGGGTACGGAGGGTAATGCGATTAAAATTCGCCAAGCGCATCATGGGACCAAGTTCAGCGATATTGAACAGGGGACGAAAGCGATCGCTTGGGGGTAATTGGCGGTCAATATTTAGGGAACTCGGAGCGGTACTGACCACTAAAAAAATATTTCTGTGGTAGCGATCGACATAAACTTCAAAATTGCGACTGATCGCCTGAGTAAATTCTCGATTATGCCAACTATTGAGAGTGCGGATCACATAATCCTCATTTACCTGAGCCTCAAAGCCTGGGTATTCCAGGAGATTAAAAGACGATCGCAACACCGAGGCGATCTCTGCTTCCGAGCTGTAAGCGCCATAGGCGGGCAGTCCCTCCACAGTCTTGAGTTTAGTCTTGGGGGGATATGGGTAAGCAAGCTGGACAATGCGAGCTTTCGTCCAAGCGTCTGAAAACGGAGCCGTATTCCGAACAATGGATTCTAACCATCGGCGATCGTTTTCCAAGGTATCGCGATGCCAATAGAAGGGCAAGGTTTTGTAGCTGCGCTCAGTTCCCATATTGATTATCTATGAGTTATTGGGAGTTATATTATCAAACCGCAATTTAGTATTTTTGCCAATATCCCGCCGTCACTAACCCCCGGGTCTGTTTCTTCCCTAAGACATAAATTTTCTCGGTTCCCAAAAGCTAATGCGATCGGCTAGAAGCCTTAAATAATAGGAAAATTTCCACACTTAACATCAGGGATCAAGGAAACTTAGCCTTTCAATAACTCAAAACAGGTGATATATTATGAAGGCTTTTTGAGTCTGTTGTGGTGTTCAGAGCCTATCCTAAGCCTATTTCCCTTAGATGATAACCACCATCATAGCCACTCAATTCACTATAAACGGGGATAAAAACCATGTAAAACAATTTAAAATTTGATTGTGCATCTTGTCAATATTGAAGGCTCCATAGATTATGAAAATACTCAAGTTGTCAGCTTCATAAATTTAGGAATTTTTGATTTTTAGTTATGGCAAAAAATCGTGCTGCTTTCAAGCATAAACTTCCATCAGGTAAATACATCAACACCCACCGTCATCATCAGCTTAATCGTCATCACAATAGGAGGATTAATTATCGAATAAATTATTACCCCACCTTGACAGGTTTAACTTGGTTTATGGTAGGTTTTTTAGGATTTTTCGCTATCTACTCAGCCAAGGTTAAGATTGAAAAAAACGTGGTTTCTTTGGTTAATTCACAGTCTAATCAAACTCAAGAAAAGCACAAAGCAACTAAGTTTCAGCAAATTAGTCACCGTTGGCTACTTGGTCATTCCTCTGGCGCTTATATTCCCCTGAATAGCCTATTTGCAAATCTCAATAGTCCCGGCGCTTTATCAATTTGTGCCGCCGAGGGAAACTGCGAGACCAATGGAAGACGGACTTCCCTAATTGCTGGTCATTTCGACCCCGCTACTGGCATCTTAAATAAGGGTTTTTGCAGTAACCACGGACGGGGTGGAACCCTACAGGAGGCTAACCAATGGTGTCTGCAACACCTCAGATCACAGTCCTTTGTCATTGAAAAGAAATTTAGGGAACTCGGCATTAATCCTAACTCCCACTTAGAAGGATTTATCAATGCCATAGATTTATGGAATCAGAGTCCCTATTTCGGCGACAAATTTCCCAAATTATACGCCTCTGAACTACGCAGCAGAAAAAGGGGGACGGACGCTATCCTCTCAGCCAGAGTCAAATCATTTAAAATCAATGGCAGTTATGAGCAGACAACTTTAGCCCATCCTCCCATTTGTCCATATTCCATAGATGCTAAGTCCTGCGTCAGACATGATCAGTCAAGACGCATGAATGCTATCTCTGGAGTTATGGAACATTTAGGGTTAAAATGAAGGCACTACTAGCCGTCCCGCAATTATTACCTTAGCAATAAATCAACAATTGCATCCAATTCCTTGCTATAGTCCTCGGCTAATTGCTGACCGACACGGCGAATAGCGTGCAGATTTTCGTCAGATGACTTATCTATGGGTAACATATTTTTATCCGTCAGGGTTGTATTTATTCTCAGATACTGTTCAGGACTCCTAGTAGCATCATAAATTTGCTTCATTTGATAATCTACGGTTTCAGCCACCCCCGTCATAATAATATCGAACAGGGGAATTAACCATTGAAACTGGCCCCAATTTCTAGCCTGTTCATAAGGATATCCTTTTTTCACGTCCCCAGTTCCCAAAGACAAAATTACCATATCTTTAGCCGTGGGATTATCTGGGAGTTTACTACGAGCTTCCGCATAAGCACACAAGGCTGGATTATTGGCGAACACTCCCCCATCAACACAGGTATACATTTCATCACCTAAAGACCTAATTGCGGCTACCTTGAAAAAAGTCGGAGCGGCTGAGGTGGCGCGAATTACATCTCTTACATAATAGTCTTTTCTAGGAGTTACTACCGCATCATGTTGAGTAAAAAAGTGGGTTTTTCGCCGATAAATTTCATAGGAGCAAATTAAGG
Source organism: Limnospira sp. PMC 289.06 (assembly GCF_032350395.1). Lineage (NCBI taxonomy): Bacteria > Bacillati > Cyanobacteriota > Cyanophyceae > Oscillatoriales > Sirenicapillariaceae > Limnospira > Limnospira sp. PMC 289.06. The sequence continues at coordinate 1,117 of NZ_JARPLC010000003.1, read as the reverse complement.
AGGGTTTTAATAACTCGCTTAACTTTAAGTCCCCAAAAAAGTTTTGCATCGTTAACTCTAATTTTTCATGGGAGTATTTTTCGTTTAACAGTCCCCAAAAGTTTTTGAGAGCGTGGCTACAAGGTTGGTAAAAGATATTACGACTATTTTGGTAAAAAAAGTTCCTAGCTTCTTCCGCAGAGCATCGGGGTTTCTGGGGGTCTTGGAGGTCGGGAGATAAGTAAAGACAAGTCAGAATTCCCCCAGCACTTGTCCCAGCAAATAAATCAAAATACTCCACCAGTCTAGCTTGAGGATTGCCAGTTTTTTCCTGAATTTTATGCTCGACACTTACCAAAATTTCGGCGGGGATTAATCCTCGTAAGCCACCACCATCAATAGAGAGAACCCTGGTAAACTCTGCCATTTGTCACACTCCTGTTAATTATGGGATTGATTAAACGTTCCAGATTTCTCTGAGACGATCGCGAATATCTAAGAAATCTCCCCAAGGTATATAAGGCTTTTCCTGCTTATCTAAATACCCAGATAAGCGATCGCGCGCAAATACCACCGGAGCTGCGATCGCCATATTTAAGTCCGTTACCGAATCCCCGATCGCAATTTTCGGGTCTCCCTCATATAACTCCATTACCCGCACTTTTGCCACTAATTCTGTCCCCTCTTCAAACTCTGAATGTACCCGCAAATTTGGTCCGTCCGTCGCCACATCCACCGCATAAATCCCCGCCACCCGATTAACTAATTCTCCTAATACTGTTTCTACCATAATCCGAATCCCCCCTGATACCACCACAAACGGCACCTTCTCACTATCGAGAAAGTCCATTAATTCCAACAGTCCAGGACGCATTTCTTTAGTCCGTGAAAACTCCATAATCTCTTCATAAGCCTTCGAGGGTATTGATTCTAGCATCCTTCGCACCCCCGAACGTAAGCTGATCTCATGGGTATATAGTTTTGGGATAGTCTCCTCCGCCGCCTCTGGCGCGAATTGCTTTAGCATCGCCACAAAGGTCTCTTCCGCTGTAATTGTCCCATCAAAGTCACAGAAAACAACTGGTTTCATCAAAAATTCTCCGAGAAACCCCCATCCTCGCGTAGCAGGTGGGGGAGG
>NZ_JARPLC010000002.1:74479-113450 GCF_032350395.1 Limnospira sp. PMC 289.06 | reverse complement strand
AAGAATTATTTTCCTGTGCTAGGACTAGATTGTGAGTAATATCTGAGTAATTAGGTACGACTATCGGGTTGAGTAATAACCGCTATCGCTGTCAGGATAAGGGTTTATAGTTAACACACTTTGACAGATGCTAACCAGGCGGCCTGCGAATTATTTGGGTTGGAACGTCAAGATTTGATGGGATCTCGGATTAGTGATTTTGCTGAACCCGGCTTTAATTTTGAAGAAACTTGGCAAGATTTCCTCGACCAAGGGGAGATGGGTGGCTCATTTCGTCTGATACGACCTGATGGTGGTGTGGTGATGGTGGAGTATGTGGCCATAGCTAATTTTTTGCCTAATTGTCATCTGGTAACTTTACGAGATGTTACGGAAATCAAAAGGCTACAAGAACAGGTAGAATCGTTGCAATCTGCCTTAGCCGCCTCTGTCTGTACTCCTGAAAAACTGCGACAGATTACGGAACAGATGGACGCAGAGTATTGTCTGCAACAAATTGGTCGCCATATTCCTGGGGTAATTTATAAGTTTTGTCAAAATCTCGATGGTGGGTTTGCTTTTCCCTACAGTAGCGAAGGGTTACGAGAGATTTATGGTATTGAACCAGAAGCCGTGCGGTCTGATGCTAGTGCCCTTTTTAATGCGCTGCATCCTGATGATATACAGTTGGTAGAAGAGTCGATTTTGGCATCGGCGGAAAATTTGACTCCCTGGCTTTGCGAGTATCGTATAACTCACCCTGATGGTCGATTGTTATGGTTGCTTGGTCATGCTACACCCCAACGAGAGCAGGATGGTAGCACGACTTGGTATGGTTATGTGCGAGATATTACTGAGCAAAAAGAAAGTGAAATTGCCCTACGAAGAAGCGAGAGTAAGTTTCGGAATTTGACGGCAAATCTGAATGATATGGTGTTTATTGCTGATGTGGATGGCACTTTTAGTTATGTGAGCCCAAATTTTGAAGAAATTACGGGATATCCCATTGATGAGTTGTTGGGTATTTCTTTTGCCGAGTTTGTACATAGTGAATATCTGCCAATTTGTGTAGATGCTTTTCATCGAGCTTTATTAGGGGAAAAAGTGCGAGGTGCTGAATATAGGGTGTTACATAAAAATAATCACTATTACTGGCATTCTACTAATGTATCGGCGATGAGAAATGATGAAGGTGAGGTGATAGGATGTTTGGGAATTGCCCGATATATTCATGACAGTAAACAGGCGGAAATGGCGGTGCGGGAAAGTCATATTCGTTTAGAAATTGCCCTAGAATCAGCTGATATTGGCACTTGGGATTGGAAGATGCAAACTAATGAGTTGGTTTTATCGGAGGAACATTGGCGGAATTTTATCGGTGCGACGGAAGGGGTGGTTAATCATAATGTTAATGAGTGGATCAGTCGAATTCACCCGGAGGATATGGAATTAGTTTCTGAGAATATGAATCGACATATCCGGGGAGAAATTGATATTTATGAGACTGAACATCGTTTGCGATGCGAGGATGGTTCCTATAAATGGGGTTTAGGTATTGGTCAAATTGTGGAGAGGAATCGTTTGGGTGAACCGCTGCGATTTATGGGAATTTATCAGGATATTTCGCAGCGTAAAGCTAATGAACTGGCGCTACAAGAACTGACTAATCAACTGCAAAAAGCTCAAAAAGTGGCGCATCTTGGGAACTGGTCTTTTGAGACTCAAACCCAAAAGGTTACTTGGTCGGAAGAGGTATTTAATCTGTTTGGTATGAGTCCGGAACAGGGTGAGCCGACTTTTGCAGAACATCTGACCATAATTCACCCTGACGATCGCTCTTTATTTCAAAATAGGGTTGCAGAAGCTAATAAGGGGATTCCACAAAACTTTGATTTTCGGGTTGTGCGTGCTGGTGATGAGGTGGCTTATCTGAATGCTCGGATTGAAATAGAACAGCGAGACGAGCAGGTGGTGCGGATGTTTGGGACGGTGATGGATATTACGGAAAGAGTGAAGGCGCAAGAGCAAGTTTATCGATCGCGGGAGTTGTTGCAAACTATTCTTGATGCTCTCCCACAGTCGGTATTTTGGAAGGATTCTCATAGTGTTGTTCTGGGGTGTAACCAGGCTTTTGCTAGGGCTTTTGGTGGTGAAAATACGAGCTTTTTTATAGGAAAAACAGATTATGATTATTGTGTGAGTCGAAAAGAAGCTGAACATTATCGCGCTTGCGATCGCCAGGTGATGAATAGCGATCGACCCCAAATCAAATTAATTGAAAATAAGAGCAATGCTGATGGTAGCATGAATTGGGTAGAAACCACTAAAATACCTCTCCATGATGCGGACGGAAAGGTAATTGGTTTGGTGGGGATTTTTGAAGATATTACAGACCGCATACAAGCAGAAAGGGCTTTAAAAGAAAGCGAGGCTCAGACGCGCGCTTTACTTGATGCAATTCCTGATATGATGTTCCGCTATAGTTCCGATTATGTTTTTCTTGATTATAAGCCATCTCTACAGGTAGAACCGTTAATGCAGCCGTCACAATTTTTGGGTCTAAATCTTCATGAAGTATTGCCAGAGTTTCTGGCTGTACCGACGAGTAAAGCTATTGCAGATACCCTAAAAACTCAACATATCCAATTGTTTGAATATGCTCTAGAAATGCCTGAAGGAATCCGAAATTATGAAGCGCGGTTTGCTCCCTGTGGCAATGATGTTTTGTCTATTGTTCGAGATATTAGTGAACAGCAAGCGGCTTTAAGGGAACGCAAAAAAGCAGAACAAAAGTTACAATCTTTGCTGAGTCGCACCCAAACTTTAAATCGGATCAGCACCGAAATTCGCAATTCTCTGCATTTAGATACGATTTTGCAAAATGCTGTCAATGCGATTTTTCAGGAAATCAAAGTTTATATTTGTGCATTTGTATGGTATAGATCCGATACCAATCCACCCTGCTTAGAAAATGTTAAGGAGCAGAAAAATCCAGGAATACCTAGTTGGCTTGGCAGTTATAATATTGATAATTTTCCAAAATTATTTTATCATTTATTTCATGGGAAAATGTATCGGCTAGATGTAGTTAAGGATAGCCAAGACGAAGCCTTAAAAGAATTTTGTCAACAGTCAGGAATTGAAAGTTATTTGGTGTTACCTGTGCATACAGCTGGCGGCACAATTGGAGGTTTTGAAATCGGGAGAGTTCAGAGTGATTGTACCAAGGGTTGCGAATGCGATCGCTCTTGGTTAGATGATGAAATCGAACTGCTACAAAGTCTGGCAACTCAGGTGGCGATCGCTATTTATCAAGCTCAACTTTATCAGGAGTCCAAAGCCAAAGGTAAGGAATTGCAAAAAGCATATCGGGAATTACAAGAAACCCAAGTGCAGTTAATTCAAGCTGAAAAAATGTCGAGTTTAGGTCAATTACTCGCAGGTGTGGCTCATGAAATTAATAACCCAGTTAGTTTTATTTATGGCAATTTAACCCACACTTCTACCTATACGGAATATTTGTTAGAATTGATTGATACTTATCAAGAATTGTATCCTGATCCCCCTCCAGAAATTAGAGATTTAATTGAGGATATTGATTTAGATTTTATCAGGGACGATTTCCCAAAAATCATTAGTTCAATGACTCATGGAGCCTCACGAATTAGGGATATTGTTAAATCCCTGCGTACCTTCTCCCGTTTAGATGAAGCCAAGTTAAAATCTGTAGATATTCATGAAAATATTGATAGTACCTTAGTGATTGTCCAAAATCGGGTCAATGGTAGCAATGGAAGTCCGGTAATTCAGGTAATTAAAGACTATGGAGATTTGCCGTCATTTCAATGTTATAGCAGCCTATTAAATCAGGTATTTATGAATTTAGTAATCAATGCTATTCAGGCGATCGAGGAAAAACGAAATCGATTAAATACGGCGGTAAACTCTGATTATATAGGATGTATAAACATCAAAACACGCCTAGCCGATAAAAATCAAGTATTGATATCAATTACAGATAATGGTATTGGCATCAATTCCGAACATAAAAACCAGATTTTTAACCCATTTTTTACGACTAAAGCCGTAGGTCAAGGCACCGGGATGGGATTACCAACCAGCTACCAAATTATCACCCAGAATCACCACGGAGAGTTAACTTTTTCCTCAGTCCCAGGGGTGGGTACAGAATTTATAATCAAGTTACCCTTGGCATAACCACCAAGTTTGTATTATTCTGTAGCACATTTACAGAAAATTTTGGTTTGGTAAGTTAAGCTATGAAAAGTTTAATCACAAACCGTTTACAATTAACTAGATTGAGGCTAGAAAAGCCTGGAAGCGCCTATCTATCGAAGTTTTGATTGAGTCAACCCTATTAACTACAGGTTACGCCATGATTATGACTCTTCCCTTGTACAACTTTGGCGAAATTATCTATCAAGGAACCCGCACCATAGTGTATAAAGGCACTAGGACCAGTGATCACCAAGGGGTAATCATCAAAGTTTTACGGAATCCCCATCCGAATTTTAATGAATTGGCACAGTTTCGCAATCAATATACACTTGCAAAAAATCTGGAACTTTCAGGAATTGTCAAACCTTTATCTTTAGAAAATTATGGGAATAGTTATGCCTTAGTGATGCCCTATGAAGGACATATTTCTCTGAATCAGTGGCAACCCAAAAAACTATTAATTCCTGACTTTTTAGCTATAGGTTTACAACTAGCAGACATTTTACACGGATTATATCGACAAAGGGTAATTCACAAAGATATTAAACCCGCAAATATCCTAATTCATCCTGAAACCAAAGAAGTTAAACTGATTGACTTTAGCTTGGCTTCATTATTGCCAAAAGAAAATCAGACTATCCAAAATCCTAATATTTTAGAAGGAACTTTAGCTTATTTATCCCCGGAACAAACTGGCAGGATGAATCGTGGCATTGACTACCGCAGTGATTTATATTCTCTGGGAATAACTTTCTATCAATTACTGGCGGGAGAGTTGCCTTTTAATGTTGATGATCCGATGGAATTAGTCTATTGTCATTTGGCGAAAATGCCAACTCCATTGCATGAGGTTAACCCTGATGTGCCGAAGGTTTTATCTGATATCGTAGCCAAATTAATGGCAAAAAATGCTGAGGATCGTTATCAGAGTGCTTTGGGACTTAAACATGATTTAGAAAATTGTTGGCAACAGTGGCAAAAAACTGGTAATATTTGCGAGTTTGAAATCGCTGCTGGTGACTTGAGCGATCGCTTTTTAATTCCGGAAAAACTCTATGGTAGAGAAAACGAAATTGAGGAATTATTAGCAGCCTTTGATAGGGTAGCGAATGGGGCATCAGAAATTATGTTAGTGGCGGGTTTTTCGGGGATTGGTAAAACCGCCGTAGTCCATGAAGTCCACAAACCGATTACCCGTCAGCAAGGCTATTTTATTCAGGGTAAATTTGACCAATTAAATCATCATATTCCTTTGTCGGGCTTTGTGCAAGCCTTAAGGGATTTAATCGGGCAATTTTTGTCAGAATCAGACTCAGATATTGACCAATGGAAAGCTAATATTTTAGCAGCTTTAGGAGGTAGCGGACAAGTTTTAATTGAGGTAATTCCTGAACTGGAAAAAATCATCGGCCCTCAACCTGCTGTCCCGGAATTATCAGGAACTGCTGCCCAAAATCGGTTTAATTTACTATTCCAAAAATTTATCTCGGTCTTGACTACTTATGAGCATCCACTGGTGATATTTTTAGATGATTTACAGTGGGCAGATTTGGCTTCTCTGGAGTTAATGAAGCTATTAATCGAAGAAAAGACCTATCTACTGTTATTGGGTGCTTATCGGGATAATGAAGTCTCTCCTGTGCATCCTTTTATGTTAACAGTAGAAGAACTGAAAAAACTGGGTAAAACGGTTAATACGATTACTTTAACTCCCCTGGCGTTTGAGGATAGTAATCAGTTGGTGGCGGATACTTTAGCTTGTACGGTTGAACTAGCTTATCGAATCACGGAATTAATTAATCGTAAAACCAAAGGAAATCCGTTTTTTATCACCCAGTTTCTCAAGGCATTATATGAGGATAAATGTATTAAATTTAATCTCCAAAAACGCTACTGGGAATGTGATATGGCTAGAGTTAATTCCCTATCTATCACCGATGATGTAGTTGAGTTTATGGCGATACAGTTGCAGAAATTACCGGCAGAAACTCAGGAAGTTTTACAGTTAGCTGCTTGTCTGGGAAATAAGTTTAATTTGGATACATTAGCAATTGTTTGTGAAAAATCACCAACCCAAGTAGCGATCGCTTTATGGAAAGCCCTATTATACGGGTTAATCATCCCAGAAACTCAGGTTTATAAATTCTATATGGGTGAGAATGAAACGGAGTTAAACAGTAGTCAGACTGAAAACGTACAATACAAATTTTTGCATGATCGGGTTCAACAGGCTGCTTATTCACTAATTCCTGAACAGCAAAAACAGACTACTCATTACCGCATAGGACAACTATTGCTGAAACAAATTCCTATTGAGTCTAGGGAAGATTATATTTTTGAACTCATCAGTAAACTCAACTATGGTACAGCTTTAATTACTACCCAAAAAGAACGAGACGAGTTAGCGCAAATGAACCTGATCGCCTGTCGAAAAGCTAAAGCAGCTACCGCCTATACAGCAGGTTTGGATTATGCTGAAACCGGGTTAAATTTACTCGGAGAAAACCCTGGAAAGCGACAATATAAAATCACCCTAGAATTTTATAATTTGGGGGCTGAATTAGCAGCTTTATCTGGTGATTTTGAGACCATGAACCATTTCATTAATCAGGTGATATCTCAGGTAGATAGTTGGGTAGACAAGGTAGATATTTACCGGATTAATATTCAAGCCCATGTATCTCAAAACAAACTAAGTGAAGCGATTGCTATTGGTCAAGAATTACTGGGAAGTTTGGGTGTCAATTACCCAGCAAATCCCACAGAAAACGATATCCAACAAGTCATTGCAGAAGTCCTAGAACTAATTGGCGATCGCGATATTGACGACTTAGTTAACCTACCCTTAATGACAGATATAGAAAAAATCGCTATTTTGCAGATAGCCAATAGTATAATTCCCGTCGCTGCTATCTCTCAATCTCCCTTATTTCCCGTGTTTATTTCTTTAGGAGTTAAGCTATCAATTGAATATGGCAATACATCAGCTTCCGCCTTTAGCTATAGCTGCTATGGTATTATTTGTTGTAATCTCTTACAAGATATAGATAGAGGTTTGAAGTTTGGTCAATTGGCGCTAACATTAGTGAAAAAATTAGACCTCAAAACCGCAAAACCAGAAGTTACTCATGTAGTATGTTTATTTATTTTACACAGAAAAAACCATCTTAAAACCGTAGTTTATCTTCTACAAGACAGCTATAAAGAAGCCTTAGAAATTGGCAATCATGAACAAGCTGGATATTGCGCTCAAACCTTTTGCCTCAACTCATTTTGGGGTGGTGAAACTCTAGTCACCTTGGAAAAGCAGTCATCTGGATACTATCACGCTTTACAACGATTGAATCAAATAACCACTGCCAATTACTGTGGAATTTATTGGCAGTCTACTTTAAATTTATTGGGGTTAGCAGTCAACCCTCACATTTTATCGGGTGAAGCGATGGAAGAAACAGAAATTTTGCCTCGCATTACTGATAGTCATGATGTGCTGGGATTGTATATATTTTATCTATATAAAATGATGCTTTCCTATTTATTTGCAGAACTCAAATTAGCTGAAACTTATGCAATTGAGGCTAAAAAATATTTAATTGGTGGTGCTGGTATGATTAGCATTCCCGGATTTTATTTCTATGATTCCCTCACGGCTTTAGGCATTTATGCTCCCGAACATGAACAGAAATCAGAATTGTGGCAGCGTGTAGAAGAGAATGAACAGCATTTAGGTCACTGGGCATATTATGCACCAATGAATCATCAGCATAAGCTGGATTTAATCGAGGCGGAAAAATGTCGAGTTTTAGATAAAAAAGTTGAGGCTATAAATTTATATGACCAGGCAATTTTAGGAGCCAAAAAACACGAATTTATCCAAGAGGAGGCTTTAGCTAATGAACTGGCGGCTAAGTTTTACCTGAATTGGGGTAAAGAAAAGCTGGCAATGGTTTATATGCAGGAAGCCTATTATTGTTATGCGCGGTGGGGTGCAAAAGCTAAAACTGATCAGCTAGAAAATGCCTATCCTAACTTGCTACAACCGATTTTAGAAGCCATGGGCTCTAATTTAAATCCTATGGCGACTTTAGCAACTGTGGTTACTCCGAGTATTTCAACTCACACATCTACATCTAGTAATCGTTCCTCGGCTTCGAGCATTAATAATTTGCTGGATTTTTCAGCTATTTTAAAGGCGGCTCAGGCTATCTCTAGCACGATTCAATTAGAGGAACTTTTGCAGCAACTGACTAAGATTATTTTGCAAAATTCTGGGGGTTCGCGCTGTGCTTTAATTTTGCCGGACGCTGATGGAAATTGGCTAGTGCGATCGCTTGCTACTCCCCGAAATACGGAACTTTGTGGGGAACTTTTGAGCGAAACTACTAAGGTCCCAGTCAAACTGATTAATTATGTGAAAAATACTAATAAAGTAGTAGTTATCGATGATATGCAAACGGATTTACCTGTAATTGATAAGTATTTACAGGGACGAAAACCTAAGAGTATGTTATGTTTACCGATTTTAAATCAGGGTAATTTGGTGGGAATTGTCAGCCTAGAAAATCGTCGGATCAGTGGTGTATTTACGAGCGATCGCCTAGTGGTTGTGAACTTGCTTTGCACTCAGGCGGCTATTTCCCTAGAAAATGCTCGTTTATATCAACAGTCCCAAGATTATGTCGAACAAATTAAACAGTCGCAACTGCAATTAATTCAAGGTGAAAAAATGTCAGCCTTGGGGAATTTAATTGCTGGCGTAGCTCACGAAATTAATAATCCCGTCGGCTTTATTCATGGTAATATTAACGAGGCGATTAAATCCGTGCAGTCTCTGAGTGAATATCTGCAACTATATCAGGAAAGGTTTGTTGATCCAGGGGCGGAAATTGTCGCTAAATATGAGGAATTAGAGATTGAGTATCACTTAGAAGATTTACCCAAAATGTTGGAATCGATGAAACTGGGGTGCGATCGCATTAAAGATATTAGCACCAGTTTAAGGATTTTTTCCAGAGCGGATCTAGATCATCAAGTTTCCTGCGATATTCACCAAGGTATTGATAGCACTCTGTTAATTCTCAAACATCGCCTCAAGGCTAATCAACATCGACCCGCTATTGATATCGTCAAAAACTATGGCAATTTACCTCAAATCAAGTGTTTTCCCGGTCAAATCAACCAAGTTTTTATGAATATTTTGGCTAATGCGATCGATGTTTTAGATGAAGTCGCCATGACTTCAACCTTTGAGAGTCTCAAAATCAATCATCAAATTATTACTATTTCTACCCAGGTTTTACCTGAGAAAAATTCCGTAGAGATTCGGATTGGAGATAATGGTTCCGGAATGCCAGAGGCACTAAAGTCCCAAATTTTTGATTATTTATTTACCACTAAAGGAGTAGGAAAAGGTACGGGTTTGGGATTAGCGATCGCTCGTCAAATTGTGGTTAATAAGCATCAAGGAAGTTTAGAGGTAGAGTCCGAAATCGGTCAAGGTTCCGAATTCCGCATCTGTCTACCGATTGATTAGGTAAACATTTGCTATGGTATCTATGCCTTGACTCTCCTGTTGACTAGAGAGTCTATAATTGGGGGGTAGTTTAAGATAGTTATCGGTGAGAAAGTTCATGAATGCGAATTTCCGAAAATCAACCTGGAGTTTGATAGCCATATTGGGATTAATTGCGGGTTGTGATTCCGTACCTCCGTCCATAGAGGAACCCATAGAGATCACTGGTGAAACCGTACCAACCATGGATCATGGAGGTATGGATCATGCTGATATGGATTTAGGGCCAGCAGATGAAAACTACGACCTACGCTTTATTGATGCGATGATTCCTCATCATGAAGGTGCAATTATTATGGCACAGGAAGTTTTAGGGAAATCAGAAAGACCGGAATTGCAAAATTTAGCAGTAGAAATAATTCAAGCTCAAGCCACAGAAATTGCCCAAATGAGGGAGTGGCGACAAGCCTGGTATCCAGACGCACCAGATACACCAATGGCATGGGATAATCAAATGAATCACATGATAGAAATGTCTCCGCAACAAATTAGTGCTATGCGGATGGATATGGATTTAGGCGAAGCAGATGATGAATTTGATCGGCGTTTTCTCCAAGCCATGATTCCCCATCATGAAGGTGCTTTAGTGATGGCTAAAGATTTACAAGAAAAATCCGATCGCCCAGAAATGCAATCTTTAGCGGAAGACATTTTGACCTCACAGGAGGCAGAAATTGACCAAATGGAAGCATGGCTAAAGGAATGGTAACATCAATTGAATCTAATTTAAGGCTGGGGGGTCAGGGACAGGGTAGCAATCTATAGCCCATTAAACTATCTGTAGGCGATCGCGCTGAGATATGGTATTCTCCAGTTATTTCGGAAATTCCCTTAATAACCATCCCTTCCCAGAGGATATCAATGAAACGGAAACACTATTATCTACCGGGAATGATTATGTTGCTCGGTACTACGCTCCTAGGGACAGCCTTAGCGCGGGATTTAACTGACCAACAAAGAACAGTTGTCTGTAAACTCAGAGATGTGGTTGAGGAGGCGGGAAGAGACGGTTTCGAGTTAGCATTCTGGCCGGTAATTGGCAAAGGACCAGCCAGAGTTAGCGCACCGTTAACCCTCAGACTTGATCCTTCTATTGAGTATCTTTTTGTCGGCTACTGCGATGAAAATTGCGCCGATGTGGAGTTACGAGTTAAAACTATGAGTGGGGAGGTGCTGGAATTTGACGAAGATTTAGTCTCAGTTGTTTCCTTTGAACCTCCATTTGAGGATGACTACGAACTATCCCTAAGAATGACTGATTGTAGTGCTGAGGATGGTTGCGTTTTTGGCATGGGTATCCTAGCTCCTCGTGGTGTGAGTGTTCCTCATTCTTCAAACCTACCTAGAGAATTAGCTCAATTCCAATTGTGTGATTAATTTACCCCGTGCCTGAATTGCGCCCGGAGATAAAATCCGGGCTTTTACAGTATTTTGCGTCAGAAACCTGGTTGATTCCCTCCATTAGAAAGGGCAAGTTTCTCAAGTGTCGGAGCAGCATAAGAATTAGGATTGATCTGGGGCGATCGCCCATCCCATAAATGCCCAAAACAAAGATAATCCAAAAAACCATAATTGAACCAGCCATAGTATCAATTGTCCAAACCAATTCTTGGCTTCTCCTACCACCCTGTAGACATAAAAACCCCAAACTCCAGAAGCGCCAACTTTCGATTGCAAAAAAGCGTCGGCAACCTGTTCTGGATTGTTGTGTCTTGCCGAGAGTGCATCAACTAATTCATAGTAACCCAAAATTGAGCTAAATAGGTATAAAAATACCGACATGGCTAACACCATAATGATAGTATTAGTCTGACCAAAATGGCGACGTTGATAACCGCAAGCAAAACCAATTACACCAAATATTCCCGTATTAATCCATGCCACTAACTCACGAGGAATTGAAAAGGAACTCAGGAGCATTTTTAGTAAAATTGCTACACCTAATCCCAAAGCAAACACAAATAAACTTTGCACAAATTTCATAATTTTTAACCCTTTAGATATAATCTTTAACCACAATCACAATCAGGCTCGCAATCAGGCTCACAACCCAAATCGTCGCAGTCAGGGATACATTCATCAATACATCCTCCTGGAGAACAGCTACAATTCCATTGGCTATTATTCTGCTCGCGGCGGCGTTTTTCTTCTAAGGTTTCTGCACGCAGGATAATTTTGGCAGTTTTACAAGCACTGAAACGTTGACGAGATAGAGAAATAGCCGATCGCAAATCTTGTTCAATCAGCATATTTTTGACATATTGTGAACAAGAATCACCACCATATAAAACCCGATGAGAGCAGCAAAAACCCTTATGGGGAGACAAATATTTTTGATAACCCCGAATTAAAGCCACTCCAGTTTGTTTCGTCATCTGTTCTAAAGTCTGACTGGTTGCCATCACAATAGGATGACTATATTGAGACAGATGCTCTAAAGTATCGCCAACGGAGTTAACTAGAGAATAGAGTAAACCTTTGCCGGTACGAATCAATCCTCGGAAAATAGCAATACGCCATCTGTAGGAATAGGATAAAGTTTTCATGATTGACTACCTTATAATGATTTTTTAGGACATATTATTGCCACAATTAGAGCAAAACTTATCACTGATAGACATGGAATAACCACACTTATTGCAGTATTTTATACCAGTATTTGCCATGACATTTCCTAGCATTTTGTTTTGGTTATCTTCCGGTTCAGTCGTGAATCCCAGATGAGGTGCGGTGATGACTGGAGGAGGAGTTGAAGGACTGTTTACAGTGCCGAGTTTATGGTTAATGATAAATTCGAGAATGATGTTTTTTTCCCGGAGATACATGGTTTCCTCATCATTATTCCGAAACTCAGTTTTGAGCCGTTCAGCTAAGAAATCTTGCAGTTGTTTGCCCAGTTGTTGTTTTTGGGATTCTGTTTCGGCTTGGTCGAGTAATTCATTAAGCTGTCGTTCGACTTCTTGTCTGTCTTCTCGACAATCGGGTAATTGCAGAACTTGCACTGTATCTTCCCAATTGGCTGCTACAGTTACTTTATCTTCACCCAATTTAGTCATAATGCGGTAACGAATCACATCTTGTTTGGTTTTTTTGTTGATTTCCTGACGCAAAATCTCAAAAGCACGGGCAATTAAAACTAACTGTTCAATGGTGGGGTCGGGGCGATGAAAATCCCAAAAAACCATATCTTTTTGAATGTGAACGGGAGCGGGTAATTTAGCATTCATACCTTTGAGAAGATCTCGTTCAGCTTGAATTCGTTCACCTCGCCATTTTTGGTAGGCTTTGCGGAGATTTTCGGTTCCAGCAATAGCTCGTAAAGAAAAGCCCCCTATTTCGTGAGTTGCTACAATTTTGTGCCGTTCTCGGTTGCTCAAGGGTGCGATCGCCTCTGTCCCGACAAAAAATTTCTTGAGCAGAGGAACTTGTTGCTGTGCTGCGGTTTCCGAGGTATTTTCTCCTCCAATAATTCCCGCAAGATGACCTTCTTTAGGGGTAAATCCTCCCTCTTGAGGAATAGTTTGATCTAAACGAATTAAGGGTTTAGAAAAGTTAAATAAACGTTGAATCTCTCGTTGTCGATCTTGGGTTCCAGGGTACAATCGCATAAAACGGGTGCAAGCATCCATTTCGGTGTACAGTTTACTGTTGGCGGGTGCTTCCTGAATTTTCCGTCGGGTGAATTGTTCAACTACATCCTCAAACTGGGGATATTGAAGCTCATCAATGCGAGCCACATCCAGAAGATGAAATTCTTGTTGACCATAGGCAGATTGAGTCCAGAATTTGCTGTTTTGGCTGGCGACTTTTATATCCTGAGTGAGTTGGCTAAAGAGGATATCCAGCCCTTGAGACTTGCTAATAAAATCATCGTAAAGTTCTTTCAACTCCCGTCGTTCAAACAGTTTGAGTCCAACTAATTCCAATTGTTCGATGTAATTCTCAGATTGAGCGATCAAGTCACGATACTTAGTTTCTGAACCTGAAATTCGCCCAGTCCATCGGTCAACTTCATTTTCAACCTCTTGAATGACACCAAGAAAGCGGTTTTGAATGTTAACAGCCATCAGACGAGACTGTCGTTGCAAGGTGGCTTGGAAACTTTTTTCAATCCCGGCAATTGCCTGATCGCACCATTCTTTCATTTTATTTTCCTTGGTTGCCATCCAGCGATCGCTAAATTCATCAATTTGAGAACTCCCTTGGTTGTATTCTGCCAAAGCAGCCTTTTCAAGACCTTCCCAAGTTCTTTCGGCTTCCCGTTGCAATTTTTCAATTTCTGTTTGTAAGCTGGTTCGCATTTGCTCCAGGAGTGCCTTGATAGCGCGAGCCCCTTGGCTCTTATCTTCTAAATAGTCATAGATTTTTTCTTTAAAAGTTTGTGCTGTTTCCTGAAACAGTTTTTCGCCATTGTCCTGCATTCTTTGAAGGAAGTCGCCGCGTCTTCTTTGGTCATCTCGGAGATGATCTAAGCGATATTCTTCAACAGTTGGGTTAAGATAACGGCTCACAAATTCCAATATTTTACCCGTTTCTTTGCCAAAAGGATTGGGAAGTTGAGCGGTACATTTCAATCGTTGTTCAACGTTGATATTATTCTCTAGTTGCTTAATCCATTGTTGGATAACGACTTCATAACGCTTACCCTCTTGATTAAGTAAAATCTCATTCAGCAGTTCTTTACTAGACAACTTTAACTCTTTGAGTTCTGCTTCTGCCTCTTGTTGAACATCACTAGGAAGTTGAACATTTGCATTAAGCCACCACTGATATAAGTCAGCGGCTAACTTGACAGCAAGTGCTTTGCGAATAGCGTGAACTGGAATCTCAATACTAGCAATGCCAAAACTAAAAAAGTTGAGAGAGTAACTTCTGCCAATAGCTTGTTGCCGAGGATTTTTCGCTTGATCTACTTCATTAATAGCGAACTTGCTGACATTATCTCGTACAGTTATTTTATAACTAGCAAAGTCAGAAGCTAACGTCATAAAAATTTGTTGAGCCATCATTTCATGGATCGTGGCTATTTTTAACTCTCTCAATTCGTTGCGGGTTCCAGTTAAATACAGAAAGTCATAGGGAGACTTATTGTTGATTATTCTAGTACCTTCTGCTGCACCATACTTAACGTTATAAGTATTTTTGGAATCAGAAAAATAGTTTAATTCCATGAGAGCAGCATAACCATTTTCCTGAGTTCTAATGTCTTCAGAAATTCCTGCAAAAGCATCAGGAGTGGGTATAATTGCTATGGTATTTAATTTCGTTTCTCCTTGAAACCAATCTCGCAAGCAATAACCTAAATCAATCAGCATTCCACTCCCAGTTCCACCAGATATTGAACCCACAACAAAAATGTTGAGTTCATTTTTGACGATTATAACGTCATTATCAATCGTTAGTTGATCTAGCTCTTTAGGTATTCTACCTTTAGCTTCTTTACACTTATTTTGAATTTTTTGATGGTTATAAAAAAATGCAAAACGACCGCAGGCTCTAATCTGACCTGCGCCTTCCTGCGATACTAACTGTTCAGTAGTTAATTCAGGAGGAAGCCAGTCATGATACCATGAGTTGGTAGTAGCATTATTTTTGATATCGTCAGCATTTTTATAACTGACACGAGCCCAGAATTTTTCATTCTCTTCCAGTGGAGGGCCAGCCATTTCTGGCTTTTTTACTTTATAGTTTTGATCGGTATCGATATGCAAAAAAGACACAACAGGCAATTTTGCTAAACTACCGTAGCATTCTACAATCAAGCGGCGAACACGAGTCATCGCTTCTAAGCCTGTTCCACCAACACCAATAATTAAAGTTGGCACAATTGTATTTGCTTTAACCATGATTGACTCCTTTTTAACATTTTTAACAATTAACAAGATTGAAACGGATTAAATAATCCTGATGCGATCAGATAGATGGGAGTTGCTATTGTCCAAAATATGGCATTATAAACGGAAACTTTACTGGCATAATCAATCCTAATTCGGAGGGCTTGATTGAAAAACCTTTCTAAAGGTAAAAGCATCATCCACATGAATGAGATAAATGCCAAGCCATAAAACAAAGGCACTAACGGATTCGCATTAAACCGCTCAAATACTTCCTCGGAAAGCAACTCGGTGATGCTACTAGGACTGACTTCTAAGGCAATACCACCCGTTTGGTTTGCCCATTGATTAATTTCGGCAGTCAGAGGTTGACCGACGATCAAAAAATTTAACCTGACGTTATGAGCTTGGACTTGCTCAATTATCTCGGGATTGATATTAAATACACCATCGGTAATCACCAACATTTCTGTACAGAGTGTCGGCTGGGTTTTAAGTGTAGATAAACCATTTTCTACAGCCAAATTCATGTTGGTTCCTCCACCAATGCGGTTAACCAGGGAAGGTTGAACAACTTGATTGATTGCTCTGGTAATTTCTTGAGGATCACTAGAGAATCCATTGGTAATCGGAACAACAGAACTAGCAAACCCTGAAACGGATATCAGATTAGGTTGAGATAGTCGAGCATTGCGAGTTGCATAGGCTTGGACTGCCTCAATTTCCTGAGCCATAATTGTTCCCGGCTTGTTAAAATTTGCTAGGGAACTTTGATAAGTGCTACCACTGAGATCGACGGCTAAATGAACGGCAACTAAACGGGGAAACCAACCTAATTGACCAGCCAGGAGAGCCAGGACTAGACAGATGGCTAAACAGGCTGCGGAAATCTGAAATACGGCATAACGCCAAACGGGTTGGGGTGTATGTAAAGGCATCGGTTTAGGTGTCCTCCTTACTTAATAGGTTGAAAGGA
The DNA here is from genome assembly GCF_032350395.1 of Limnospira sp. PMC 289.06. NCBI lineage: Bacteria > Bacillati > Cyanobacteriota > Cyanophyceae > Oscillatoriales > Sirenicapillariaceae > Limnospira > Limnospira sp. PMC 289.06. The sequence goes on along the minus strand of NZ_JARPLC010000002.1, from coordinate 96,850 downwards.
AAATTGCGTGCCTCTAGGAGCATTTCTTCCTCCTTTCACTGCCTGGACTAGAATGGGATCACCTTGACGATCGCCTGTGGATTCAAACTGAAGTAAATTACCGGAAGTATCAGCATTAGATAAGCTAATATTTCTGAGATTTTGTAAAACGCTGGAACGAGATGCTTGCTCGGATAAAGCGTTAATCATTGCTTGAGTTGCATCAAAACTCATGGCAGTGCGCCAATTAACCTGTCCTAACCATCGTCTTTCTGCAGCTTCGGCATATTTCCCGTCGGCAAACCAAGGAACGGCTAAAATTAATCCTTCCACTGCGTTGCTACCCGATGTTAAAGTGTTGGGATTATATAGGGCATCTCCTCCTAATAATTTCATTTGGTTGTTGTTGGCAACCGCTAGGGCGATCGCTACTGAAATATAGGCAGTATTTGGAAATAAAACCAGACCCTCAACTTGCCCTTGTAAGTTTTGAATTTCTCGCTGGGGATCAAGTTGTTCATTGCTCAAATCAATGGTTTTGACAACTCGTCCTCCGAATTGCTGAAAGGCTTGGGAAAAAGCTGTTTCTAGGCTTTTGCTGTAGCTACTATTGGGATTATAAAATATGGCTACATTGTCGATTTCCAGAGTATACCAAGCATAATCAGCCAGTTTTTGACCGTTGATGGCATCAGAAGGTAAGGTTCTGAAAAAACTGTTTCCCGATAAAGCGGTACTGGTACTCGTCGGCGAGATCATCGGTATACCTGCTTGTTCGTATTCAGCTAAACCTGCTTGAGTGGCATCACTGGAATTATGTCCGATTACACCTAATAAATTGGGATCGCTTGCCAATCTTTTTGCCACTTCTGTGGCTCGTTGCGGATCGTTACTATCATTAGCGACAATGACTTCTAGTAACCTTCCATTTAACCCACCCGCTTGGTTAAATCTGGTTTGAGCATCTGCAACTCCTCTTAACATTTCTTCGGCGGAACTGGCGGCAGTGTCAATAGGAACAACAGCCCCAATTAGGAAAGGAGAACCAGCTAAACGTGCTTTAGCATTATTCAGATAAATTTGATGTTCAGGAGAGTTGCGATCGCCGTTTACAGCCTTCTCAAAATCTTGTACTGCTTGGCTATACTGTCCGTTTCTAAAGGCTTTAATGCCACGTTCGCTATCGGGATTTTCTCTGCCCACAAATAAGCGATTTTCTCCACTACTATAGCGCTCTATATCTATAGTTTGTGTAGTAGGTGGTGTTATAGGTGTTGTAGTCGGTGTACGAGTTGGTCTAGGAGGTGGTTCAACTGCCACTGTTACACAGGAAAATCCCTGTTTTTGTTGACCTGTCGGACAAGACTTAAATAGACCAGAAATCCCATATCCTATCCCACCTAATAAAACTAAAATTACGGCAGCAGCCCCAACTTTAGACCAAGGAATTGGTGGGCCGTTTGAACTACCGCCTCCCGCATAGTTTCGGGGACGACCGCACTCCACACATTTCTCTATTCCTGCCGCATTTTCATACAGTTTATGCTTCTTATATTTAGGTGGGGCACCCTCACATTCCCAAGGGGTATTTGGATCGTCAGCCATTGCCATTATCCTTATCCTGGTTTGGTAAAGTTATTGGTAAAGCCATTGATTTAGTTGACTGTTGCAGTCAACTAATCTCCTCAATTAACTATTGTAACTGCTAGATTTGGGTGATTACAGTAGTAGTAAAATCACAAATATCTAATTCACAATTACCATCTAAAATGGCTGAATTGCAAATTTATAGCACTGATGATTTTGGAAAAAATTGTGAACTCAGTGAGCTAAACCTCTATCCTCAATGATATCACCATAATTGATGACTGTCATTATTGAGTTGTAATTAAAAAGTATTTTTAAAGTAATTAAAAGGTATTGTTAAGGTAATTTTGATTCAGAATTTAAGATCTAATTAATAATTAGAACCTCCTCTATGGTTACTCTCAAGGTTTACAGATATTGACGGTTAAGGGTAAAATGGTATAAAATATTACAAATTGGCGAGGCGATCGCAACTGATAGTTCCAATATTTTGAGTGAGAAGGTACTTGTACCACTGGATATAAAGAAGCATAAAGTTTTGTAACTAATTGTATCAGATACAGGGGAACTCAGGGAATCGCGGATGATGTAGTCCTCAGAAATATGTAAAATTGACTTAGCTGGTTAAGTAGGTGTGCATCGATCGATGTTTAATCCCAAAACTGCTAGTTAACACTTTTAGCCCTAATGATTGTTATTTTATGAATACCTACTTGCATCCATCGAAATTACTATCGCTCTGACATTAAATTTTATGAAAGTTGATGAAGCACTAGAACTGGTTGAAGCCGTCCTTGACTATCGCTGTTTGAATAAAATTCAAGAAACAGTATTTCGTCAAACTTGGGACGGTAAGTCTTATCAAGAAATTGCTGCGAACACAGGTTATGAACCGGACTATGTTAAAGATGTAGGGGCAAAACTCTGGAAACTTTTATCAGAGGCTTTTGGAGAAAAAATAAAGAAAGATACATTAAAATCTGTACTCAAAAAATATTTACATAATTCTCAAATTAATATCCAAAGACAATTGGTAATTGAGTTAAACCTTAATGGGGCAGATTTAAGCGGTTTAAATTTGAGTAGTTCACAGTTAGTCGCCAATTTAATTGAATACAAAATTGATAATGTTTCTTTTTACAAGAAAAACAATTATTTGCCTAAACAATCTATCGTAAAAAAGAAATATAAATGGCATGAAATTAGCTTCGCTAGACCTGAGAATGCAGAAGTAGCTGAAATATTATATAGATTAGGTATTGCTTTTATTGCTGATGCTAAATTGTGGGAAAGCGACCAAGTAAATTTAGTCAATTATGGGATAGATTTTTTAATATTTTTTCAAAGTAAATCTGGGGTTTTAAATTTTAAATCAGATGAGGATACCAAGCCATCAATGGATTATCAAAAATTAATAGATAGTGGCAAAATCAATTATTATGCAGAATATGATTTGATGGTATATGCTGAAAAATTAGAGGAAGTAGTTCATAATTTTCTGGCGACACTAGCCGGAAGTTAATGCTCATTACCCCCTGTTTCTCCATTGGAAAGGGCAAGTTTCTCAAGCTAAAAATAACATCGCCACGCCGAAAATGGCGACTAATGCGCCCAAAATCGCCCGCCAACTGACACGATCGCCCATTGCTATAGCGATCGGCAATACAAACAGCGGACTGGTAGAAGTCAGAGTTTGAGCAATTCCGGCGGCGGTAAATTTGAGGGCGGTTTGCTGTAACCAAATCCCCAAATAAGTCCCGAAAAATGTCGCGACAATAATGATTCCCAACACGCGCCGGGACTGCAAAGGCTTGAGTAAAGCGGCGGGGGATAACCGCTGAATTGGCAGGGCTAAAACCAGCACCCCCACGCCGCCCACAATTCGCAGCAGGGTACTCCACAGGGGACTGATGCCGCTTTGGGTGAGTGCCAAATGGGATAAAATCGCTCCGGTGGACTGGGATAAAGCCGCAATACTGCCAAACACCAAGCCCCGCGTTAGTCTTAGGGGCATTCCCACGGTTTCCGCCGCCCTTTCGGTAATTACCCAGGCGATACCCAACACGGTCAAAAAAATTCCCCCCCACGCTGTCGGGGAGAGTCTTTCCCCCAAAAATATGAAGGCAATTAATGCGGTCAGGGGAGGGGCGAGGGTTTCTAACAGCAACGCCCGCCGGGGACCCAGACAATTAAGGGTCGTAAAAAAGGCGGTGTCTCCGATACCTATACCGATGATGCCACTGAGGGGAAGCAAGCCGAATACCCAGGGGGAAAATTCGGGCAATTCACCCCCCGACTGGAGGGTGATGGTGAGCAATAATAGACCGATCGCAATTCCGCCTTTAATCAGATTCAAACCCAAGGGAGGAATTTGGGTGCCGACATTAGCATAAATGACTGATGCGATCGCCCAAAATAACGCCGCCACTAGAGCCGAAATTTCCCCCGGAAATTGGGTAAATATCATCCTTCCCCGGTAATCGATAATCCTTCCACCCAAACCCGAGGAGAAACGCCGCCATCTGTGAGTTTAACTTCTGATTCCACACAGACAATAGACTTGAGTAGTTGTTTAATATCTCCAGCCACGGTAGCCGACTCAATACTAATGCGATCGCCTCCTTTAATCATCCAACCATCAAAGGGTAAAGAAAACGAGCCTTGTAGAGACTGTACTCCCGAATGGAGGGCGTGCAACTCATCAATCCAGATCACATTATCAGCCGTATCAATGTTGTAAGATCCGCCATTTTCAGCACTTCCCGGAGCCACACAAAAGAAATTCGGACTCACCGACACTTTCGCCCCCATATTACCATTCCCAGTAGGTTGAGCATTCAGGCGGCGGGCGGTAATCGAACTATGGAGAAAGTTAGTCAATACACCCTCCTTAATTAGCGGCACTTCTCCCGTCGGTGTTCCCTCACTATCAAAGGTAGTCGCTGCGATATTTTTATGGTGCAATTCGTAATCACTAACCGATAACATCGGAGAAGCGATCGCCGTCCCAATTGATTCCACAGTAGACAAACTCTGGCGGTCTAACACACTCTGGGCATTAAAAATATTAGAAAACGCCGCCAACATACTCAGAAAAGCCTCTGGGGAAAACATCACTAAATAGCGCCCCGATGTCATCTTTTCATAATTCAGATGACTGATAGTTTTAGCCGTGGTTTCCTGTAAGCATCCCTCAATATCCAACTGTTCCAAACTGCGACCCAAACGGTAAGCACCCGCACTGCGAGGCTTTTTACCATCTTCTTCCGTTTTGCTATATAGATAAATCGAGGCATAAGAAAGATGTTCTTGTCGTAAAGCCCCCTCACTGTTCACATAAAACCGGACTAAATCCCGTTGTGACAACCCATTATAGGGAACTCCCACAATTGCCGGATGGCTATTTAATAACTTTTGTTCCGCCTCCAGTAAAGTTTCTAACAGCGTATCCATAGGGGCAGCTTCCGCAGTGCGATCGCCCATTTCTTGTATCGGAGAAGTAGCCAAAGGACTAAAATCGGGGATATGTTCTTTCGCCCCAAAGTTACTAGCTTCCGATGCCGTTTGCAAAGCCAACTCCAAACCCTTGGGAGTCGTGTCATTAGTAGAAGTCACCCCCAAAGAGCGATCGCCATTCCACACCCTCACCATAATACTAGAACGATGGGAGGCTTTCACCTGTTTAGGAACCCCTTGATTAACTTGAGCGCTACTCGATTCTACCGTCGCACCAAACACATCAAATTTTTTGATTCCCAATTTACTCGCCGAATCTTTAACTTGGCTAATCAAACTGTCAGTATTCATCATCTATCTAATTAATCGCTGCTTTGTTGTAATTACTGTTTCACCAAAGAACTCAGAGTTAAATTCCCAGAACCTTATCGAGGCGGGTTAAGGGAAGATCTAAAATTGATCACACCCGAAATACCCGACCCCGCCATTTATCTTCCTCCCACAGTAATACCATCAACCTTAATATGAGGTTGTCCGACCGTCACATAGACGCTACCGCTGACCGAACCGCAGAACCCCGCCGCCAGTCCGATATCTTGGGAAGACATAGAAATATTGTTCATAATTTCCGTAGCGTAACCGATTAAAGTTGCACCTTTGAGAGGCTTAGTAAGTTTACCATTTTCGATGAGATAAGCCTCCTCCACCGCAAAGTTAAACTTTCCGGTATCGCCGACACTACCGCCACCCATTTTTTTACAGTACAAACCGCGATCGACTGATGCAAATAGGTCATCAACAGAATAGTTACCAGGCGCAATATAAGTATTACGCATCCGGCTGGCTGGTGAATATGTGTAGTTTTGGCGGCGACCGCTTCCGGTTCTGGGATTTCCTGTGCGTCTTTCACCAGCGCGATCGCACAGAAAATTTTTCAGGATACCATTTTCAATTAATAGAGTACGCTGGGCAGGCATTCCCTCATCATCCATATCGATAGTGCCAAATGCCTGCTCCGACAGACCCTCATCCCAAGCCGTCAGATTTTCGTGGGCAATTTTCTCACCCTTCTTATCAGCAAAAGGAGTTGTTTTTGTTTCAATAGCGGTAGTTTCCAGTAAATGCCCACAGGCTTCGTGGAAAATCACCCCACCGAAGCGGTTAGCCATCACCACCGGATAATAGCCAGACTCCACATAATCCGCATAAAGCATTTTACCCGCAGATTCTGCCATATCTTCCGCATCAGTTTCATAGTCCCAACTTCGCAACCCATCCGGGCGACTGGTACTACCGCCACGTTTACTGATCGAACAGCGATGTTCGCCATCTGCACATAGGATAAACGAAACCTGAGATTGAGTCAATCGCACATCCCGGGCAAAAGTGCCATCACTAGCGGCCACCAGAACCTCTTGCCAATCTCGGAAATAGGACGCGCGCCGAGATTGAACGTGGTTAGCCTTTTTGAGTAGTTGGGCGTTAGCTGCTAATAGGATATCCCCCATCTCTTGCATCGAACTACATTCAGCCAGCCAGCCTTCTTTGCCCTTAGAGGTCGCGTAATCCCGCAATAGTTCCAAATTGACCGAAGGAACGAATCCCACCGCTCCAGGAAGCTGTAAACCCATGATAGACAAGGCTTTTTCTAGGGCTGTACGCAAGCCGCTAAAGGATAAATCATTGGTACTCACATAACAATCTGCATTCCCCTTAAAGACCCGAATACCCGCCCCTAAAGATAGACTGGGGGAAACCCCCGTAATGCCGTCATCTTCAGCCAAGCAACTGATCACATTATTGCGCTCTAGGAAAAATTCTACCAGGTCAGCCCCAGCAGCGCGTCCCAAGCCTAGGAGGGTAGACAGGGGTGCTTCCCAACTGTCATCAAAGCGGTCTAATAGGGGGGAGTAGGTCAGGTTAGGGAGTTCTTTGGTTAGGAGTAATGTACTGTTCTGCATGAATGATGGTTTTGAGTTATCTATCTGTCTTATTATTAACCATTCTAGTTGTGACTGGTCAGTTGTGGCTTCTGGGTTGCACTTAATGGGAGGGGCTTGTTAAGCTATTGGTTAGCAGCGCCTCGCTAAGTTATTGTCAACTTGATCAGGAATTGGGCTGAGTCTAGCCAGCCTTCAATAGCCTGATGGTCTGATTATGGCTTTGGTCTGCTTTGGTATCGATAAATTCCCCTATCACTGTACCTTTGTAAACGGAGGAGATGGTTCTGTGTCAACCCAAACCGTAGAAAAGACTTCTACAAATCGAAAGTTAGCGCCACGCTATCGGGTTCTGCTCCATAATGATGACCATAACCCCATGGAGTATGTGGTGCAGGTACTTATGAGTACCGTTCCCGGCCTGACTCAACCCCAAGCTGTTAGTATTATGATGGAGGCTCACACTAATGGGTTGGCTTTGGTGATTACCTGCGCCCTCGAACACGCTGAGTTTTATTGTGAAACTTTAAAAAATCATGGCTTGACCAGTACCATAGAGCCTGACGAATAGTGGTAGACTGCTCTGATGGAGCATGATTTCAACTGCAACGCGCGATCGCTTGTTTAATTGTTTAATCTATCTAACCTAGTCCGCCGCCCTGTCCCGGTTCGGTTGGGGCTGTTTGTGATTCTATTGCTGCTAATTTGGCTTCCCCTGGCTATTCCTATTTATTGGCTAGGGGGCGACCCCAATTGGGTGAGTATCATTACCTTAGTTTTGCTATATTGCCAGTTTTTGGTATTACTGCAATGGTGGGGAAAATCCGTTTATGGTCAGCCTCGAATGTGGCGGGTTTGTGGTCTCGAAATTAGTCGCCACAGCGGTGAGGGTTTGTTAATTGGTTTAGGTTTGGGTTGGGTTGGGGTTCTGGGAATATTTGCGATCGCCACTTGGTTGGGCTGGCTAAGGTGGGAACCTTTCCCCGCTAATTTCCCGATCATTCTCATGGAGAGTTTATTGGTATCTTTGGGGATAGGCTTTGCTGAGGAATTGTTGTTTAGAGGTTGGTTACTAGAGGAACTACGGCGGGATTATTCCCCGGTAAAATCTCTGTGGGTGAGTAGTGTTATATTCGCCCTACTCCACTTTATCAAACCTTGGGAAGAAATTGTGCGAACCTGGTTACAATTTCCCGGTTTATTGCTATTAGGGATAATTTTAGTTTGGGCAAAAGATGCCACTCGCACCCCTAATAATCCTCACGGTTCTTTGGGATTAGCTATCGGCTTACACGGCGGTTTAGTTGGTGCTTATTATATCATAAATGTGGGGGAATTAACCACTAATTTAGGAACAGTTCCCCCCTGGTTAACTGGCATTGATGGCAACCCCTTAGCCGGCTTATTAGGGTTACTGGGTTTAGGGGCGATCGCCATCATTATCCGACAGCTTAACCCCCCTTCTACCAAGCCGGATCACAATAGAGATTAATAGTCATTTTTTCCTTTCCCGCTGGTACCGAACTAATACAAGAGCAGATAATTTCTCCATCATCTAATTCCACCTCGCAGGCATGACACGAACCCATTAAACACCCCGTCGGGATTGAAACTCCCGCCCGATTAGCCACTTCTAATATAGGTTCTCCTGGTTCAGCTTCCACAGTCACCTTATCAGGCAAAAATTCAATTTTCATAGTCGCTCTCCATTATGATTTAACAGTTGTTAATTAATCAGATATTGACTAATTTCCCGTAATATGAACCACCAGTTCTCGATAGGAGCCACGGCGGCGATGTTCCCACAGATATAGCCCTTGCCAAGTTCCTAATACTAGCCGTCCTTGGGAGATGGGGATTTGTTCAGATGTATTAGTTAAAACACTACGAATATGGGCAGGCATATCGTCGGGTCCTTCCGCGCTGTGGATGTAGTAATCTCCTTCTGGCACTAATTTAGATAGGAAATTTTCCAGGTCTTCTAACACATCAGGATCTGCATTTTCCTGGATAATGAGACTAGCAGAAGTATGGCGGATAAAAACCGTACAAAGACCCGTTTGGATCTGAGATTTTTCCACAGCTTCCTGAATATAACGGGTAATTTTAGCCAGAGATTTCCCCTGGGTCTTAATTTTCAGAAAGTGTTGATACTGATTCATCAAATCCTCTCCATATTGACATCCTCCCCAGTCTAAAGGGGCGGGGATTCCTAGTAAGTAAGGGTTCCTACGGGCGACTATTTCCAGCAGGTTATTTGTGAACCCGTCCCTACAATTCACGGACGGACCAATGGAGCTTTCCGCCCCAAAACCCGCAACACAAAAAGCAAGTTTAGCCAAATGTCCCCCGGTGGAAAACTTGAATTTTCCGCCTTAATTTTCGCCTTGTGGCTGGGGAGACGATCTAGTGTCCCAGTTTAACCTCGACTATGTTAATCTTGAACTTATGTTACAGCCTATAGCTAGATTATATCGTGGCATCACTATCAATCAAGCCGAAAAGGTCGCTCAGAGGGGAATTATCAGGTTATTCTTGGCATTTACCGCCTCTGACCCACCCTACAGGGCTACCTACTATGGATCAACCCTAACCGCTAAAGAGTGCGTCAGTCAATGTTTCTTCCAACTCCACCCAACCCCGATCCGTTAGTCCTTACCCTTAGTGTTAGCGCCATGATTAGTATGGTCGCCAGTTTAACCTTAGTTAGATGGCGAAAACCCGAAAGCCCCGAAAGAAGAGACACTATCAAGCGATCGCCGTCTTTCCTACAGCAGATGGGTTGTATTGTAATTGTACTATCTTTAGAGGGCAAGATTGTCGAGTGGAATCATGCCGCCGAGGAAATTTCCGGCTATCGACGCGAAGAAGTCATAGATCGCAATTATTGGATGCTATGTTTACCAGAATCAGTGCGTGATGGGATTAAATTCCGCTATCTCGAAGCGATCGCCACGCAACAGCCAGTTCATGTGCATCATATCCTATTGGGTAGTGACCGACGACAACAGCAAGTTCATTTCAAAATAGTTCCTTGGCGTAATTATTGCGGGGATATTTTAGGTGCGATCGTCACCGGGGAAGCTGTAGCCTGTAGTCCAGATGGTTCATGTCAGGAAGAATTAGAATGTGAACGACTACAAAAATTGATCTCCTACCTTCCCCTACCCATCGCCATGTTTGATACAGAAATGCGATACCTGGCTTATTCAGAGGGATGGATTCAGCATTTAAAGCCCCAGATGTACTCATTAATCGGTTGAAGTCATTATGATGTATTTCCCAACGTAAAAAATGACTGGAAGTTAGCCCATAAAAAAGCCTTGCGCGGCGAAAAAGTGTCGGCTTTAGAGGATTCCTGGATTCGTGAGGATGGTTCTCTGATTTATCATGGTTGGACTGTGAGACCTTGGTATCGTAATTCTGGAGAAGTTGGCGGAATCATTTTAGTGATTATCCCCTTAAATAATCTAGTCGAAACTCGCAACGCTGCTTTAGATGCCGTTCAATTCAAGTCTCGATTTTTAGCGCAAATGAGTCATGAAATTCGCACCCCCATGAGTGGAGTTTTGGGGATGGTTGAATTGTTAATGCAAACTCATCTCACACCCCAACAAAAAGATTACACCCAAACCATTTATCGTAGTGCCAAACATCTATTAACTGTCATTAACGAAATTCTGGATTTATCCAAACTAGAAGCCGGAGAAACTCACCTAGAATCCCATGACTTTGATTTACAAGATTGCCTAGAAACCGTTGTGGATCTTTTGTCGGTGAAAGCTGAGGATAAACAACTAGAACTAATTATTTTGTTGGAACCGAATATTCCCAGATATTTAAAAGGTGATGGGATGCGTTTACAACAGGTTCTCATTAACTTGGTAAATAATGCGATTAAATTTACCCAATCCGGTCATATTATTATCAGACTTACTCCCAGATTCATTAATCAAGATCAGATTAATATTTACTTTTCCATAGAAGATACAGGTCTGGGGATTTCTGATGAACTTCAACCCCAATTATTTCAGCCTTTTTCGCCCGCTAGTTCCGCCACCAATCGTCAATATGGTGGCACGGGATTAGGTTTATCAATCTGTCAGCACTTGGTGAATTTAATGGGGGGTGAAATCGGCGTTAATAGTCAAGAAGGAGACGGTTCTATTTTCTGGTTTACCGCCAATTTTTTGCCATCGGAATTGTCAGAAATTCCCGCCCCTAAAGAATTAGAAAATCTGAAGTTATTGGTAGTTAATAAAAGTAGTTTAGTTAGGCAGTCAGTTAGCTGCATAACTCAGCCATGGGGTATACAAGTCGATGCAGCAGAGACCGCTAAAATCGCCTTAGATAAATGGCATCATCAACAGGCTGAAGGTTCCCCATATCATCTGATTCTCATGGATTTGGAGTTGCTAGACCGCGATGGTGCTAAATTACTAGGACAGCTTTATAAAACCTCTAGTGATTCCTCAACTCGGTTAATCTTAATGAGTGGTATTAGTCAGCGTAATCGCGCCGAACAGGTTTTAAATTTAGGGAATTTTGTATATCTAGTCAAGCCGATCGCCCCCCTACGATTGCTGCGAAGTTTCGCCAATTCCCTCCAACTTGATATCCCTAATTTAGACGATCGCCTTGAACAATCTTGGGATGATATATTGATGCGATCGTCCTTTCCCAAAACTCCCACACCACCATCTTGTCATCTCCCCACCTTTGAGGATAAGCTGAAGGCTTTTATACCTCTAAAAATTCTCCTAGCTGAGGATGACTTAGTTAATCAGGAAGTGGTTTTGACTCAACTGCAACAATTAGGTTATACCGCTGATGCTGTGTGCGACGGAGAAGCAGTTTTACAACATTTGGAAACACAGCATTATGATTTAATCTTAATGGATTGTCAGATGCCGATTTTAGATGGTTATGAAACTACCGCCAGAATTCGCCGTCGCCAAAACTCCCAACGACCTCCTATTATTATCGCTTTAACTGCTAGTGTAATGCCTTCCGATCGCGATCGCTGTATAGAAGCGGGAATGGATGACTACATCACTAAACCTATTGATTTACAGGCTTTAGTAAACTTGATTAATCGTTGGGTTCCCGTTTGTCTGGAAATCCGAAATCAAACACCCACCAAAGCCCATGATCACCGACTTTTAGATAGTCCGGTTGATTGTCCCGTTGATAGCGATCGCCTCAATAAGTTATTTAAGGGAAAAACCGAGTATAAATATCGTCTCTTAACAACCTTTATTAATCAAGCACAACAACGAATTGACACCATCAATAAAGCGATTAATACCTCAAATTTTGCCGACATTAAACAGCAAGCACACGCCCTCAAAGGGTCTAGCGCCAATTCTGGTGTCTTCCACATTCCCGCCATATCTCAGGAGTTAGAAAACCTCGCCACCCAACAAAACCTCGAAGCCATCCCACCCCTAGTCAAACAGCTTCAGCATCATCTCAACTCGGTGGAAGACTTTGTGGAAACCATGAAAAATCCATAAGCGATCGTCTTCTGCGTCCCACCTGATAATTGATAATTGTAGGGTGCGTCAGACCGATAAAAATAAATAAGAACCGGATAATTCTGAACTGACGCACCTGTGTTAATTAGGTTTTCCTAATCTCAGAATTAAATTTTCACCCCCTGTAGGGTGCGTCAGACCGATAAAAATAAATAAGAACCGGATAATTCTGAACTGACGCACCTGTGTTAATTAGGTTTTCCTAATCTCAGAATTAAATTTTCACCCCTCGAATCGAATCATCTAACAACTCCATAGGATGCTTGAGAGTAACCTGCTTTCCTTGTAATTCCAGATGCTTCTTAATTTGCAAAGAACACCCTGGGTTAGCCGAAGCAATTACAGTCGCCCCAGTATTCAGCAGATTTTGTACCTTTTGCTGTCCTAACTCATCCGCCACTTCTGGCTGTAACATATTATAAACCCCCGCGCTACCGCAACACAAAGCCGCATCGACAGGTTCTCGCAATTTTACCCCAGGAATTTGGGTTAATAACTCCCTCGGTTGAATGCTAATTTTTTGTCCGTGTAACAGGTGACAAGCATCCTGATATACAATAGTTAAATCTTCCCCTTCCACCAAAGGAGATAAATGCGCCGTTAACCCCACTTCCGCTAAAAACTCCTGTACATCGCGGACTTTACCTGCAAATTCTTTCGCCTTGTCTCGATATTCGGGATCATCCCTCATAATGTGACCATATTCTTTTAAAGTATGACCACAACCGGCGGCATTAATAATAATAGCATCAACCCCAGTGTCAGCAAAACTATCAATCATTTGTTTAATCAAAACATGGGATTGTTCAGTTTGTCCTTGGTGTTCAGGAAGTGCGGCACAACAGCCTTGGGATTTAGGGATAATCACCTCGCAACCATTAGCTGTTAATACCCTAGCGGTGGCTTCATTTACCGGGGAGAAAAATAGCCTTTGTACACAACCTAAAATCATCCCGACTCGATAGCGTTTTTCCCCTTGTGCGGGAATGACTGTGGGTAAATTGTCCTGAAAAGCACTAGAGTTAATTTCCGGCAAAATTGATTCCATCGCCGCCAGTCGGGGGGAGATTTTCGGTAATAATCCCGTAGACCGCACGAGGTTTTTAATCCCTAATTTTTGATATAAATACAGGGGAACTAACAGGGGACGCAGACGGTCGGGATAGGGAAATAAGCTGAAAATCAATGTGCGAATTAAGCGATCGCCTAAATTTCGGGGAACATTTCTTTCCACCTGGGGACGGGTGGCGGCGATGAGTCGGTCATATTGAACCCCAGAAGGACAGGTGGTGACGCAGGCTAAACAACCCAAGCAACTATCAAAATGTTCGCTGGTGGCTTTAGCAAGGGGTGCTTCTCCCTTATTAATAGCATCCATCAGGTAAATTCTACCCCTGGGGGAGTCCATTTCTTTACCTATTACCCGATAACTAGGACAGGTGGCTAAACAAAACCCACAATGAACACAGGTATTAATTAAGTCTGGCGGCGGCGGATTATTCTGGTCAAATCCCGGAAAATTTGCCGAGGGTTCTAGGTGGGGGTTTTGGTCTAAAAAGTTGCTTTCTTTGGCGGGAATTTGATTTAAATTGGTCTCGGAGGACTGATCAAAAGTTTGCATCTTAATGGTATTTATGATTAAACTACGGAGTTAATTCGCCGAACAATCGAGCATTTAAAGACCAGCAATAAATCGCTGATAATTCAGAATATTTTGGGGGTCAAATTGCTGCTTAATCTTAGCCATGAGGTCTAAGGCATTTCCCCTGTATCCCCAAACTTCTATTTGTTGTTTAATGGCTAATGGTGCTTCTAAAACCGACAGGAAACCACCTTGATTATTACACCACTGCCGCAGATTTTGCAACCTATCTGGTTGAGTCTGATCAAATCGGATGAATCCCAACCCACTGCTACCATGAATGACGGCGGGAGTTTGACATTTCGCCAAAGTTGTCGCCGCCTCGGTGGGAGTAATGCCGACTTTACAGATGATGCGATCGCTATGGGAACCTTGCCAAATGTGCTGTTTTAATTGCTGCCAAAAATCCCCGTCATTTTCTCTGATAATAGTTGAGTTTAAATGAAGTTGATTGGCTAATTCTACCAGGCGATCGCTTTGTAGTTCGACACTTTCCCGGATACTTTGAAATCTGACAGCCAAACCCATCGATTCTACCCCAGACAGGCGATCGACTAATTGCGGCGACATTAAATCCATAGCCACCGGAGTCAAAGCCGAGGCTAAGATAGTTTTAAAACCAGTAGCGATCGCATCTGAATCTCCTGTTAACAGGACAGTATTTGATGCTTCTAAACAGGGATATAAACGCAGGGTAACTTGAGTAATAATGCCCAAAGTTCCGACGGAACCCGTTAGCAACTTCATCAAGTCATAACCCGCCACATTTTTAACTACCCGACCCCCAGCTTTAGCAATTTTACCATCAGACCGGACAAAAGAAATTCCCAGCAGCAGATCGCGGATACCCCGATATCGATGACGCAGAGAACCACTATCTCCAGTAGCAATAATTCCGCCAATAGTAGCATCATCCTGATAGCAGGGGTCAAAAGCTAGGAATTGTCCCTGTTTAGCCAGAATTTGCTGAAGTTCCCCATATCCCATTCCCGCTTCTACCGTTACCGTTAGGTCTCCCACCGCGTGTTCAACTAAGCGATTCATTTTCTGGGTACTAATAGCAATAGAGGGGTTTTTGACCTGGTTTCCCCAGGTAATTTTGCTACCTTTCCCAAAGGGTAAAATTCCTAACTGGTGCTGTGCCGCATAGGCGGTTATTGCAGCTAATTCCTCCTGAGTGGGGGGATACAGAACGCATTGAATAGCTGAACCGGGGGCGATCGCAGCTTCGAGGTTAGCACGGACAGATTGATCTAGGTCGTCCCAAGTACATAGGTTACTGTTGGCGGCGACGGTGGCTATTTCCTCTAAGTTCAGAGGTTTTGATGTCTGGGATAATTCCTGACTAGCTATAGACATCGCACAGATTTAGTGATTTTACACTTCACTATAGCAGTTTTAGGAAAATCTGCCCCTCTCCCTACCTTGAACTACAGAGAGAGGCGGGCTTTTTTGGATATGATAATTGTCAAATCATGCTAAGACTACAGAGGGACGAGGAAGCGATCGCCCTTACCTGATATATAGCAGATTTCAGCTCTGTCCAGCACAGTCCAAAGCCCCTCTCCCTTTTTGGGTGAGGGGTTTGGGGTGAGTGGCTGTAGCCTAGGTTAATCCGAAAGGCCATATGAATAAATATTAAGCACTGTTAAATTTTTATTAAATTTTAACCGCAGCCAAAGCATCAATTAGGCTTTAGGCAGTCCATTTGCTGGAAATTCTAACTATTATCAAAATAGGATAAGATAGATCTGAATGCTATGTCAGCTCTACTGATTTGGGTGCAGTATCTGGCCATTGACCAGATATATGTTGTCTTGGGGTAGATAGGGATCACCGATTATTCAAGCAAAACTTAGAACAATCAGTATTGCTGCTAGGGCTTAATAAGTATATATCGGGAGGTATTTTATGATGATAAATTCTCGATTTTAGGAAGGATTGGAGATGGGATAAAATTAGCTTGAAGTATGAACTTATGAAAACATCAATTCCTCAGCGCGGACGTTATGCGATCGCTTCAGGACAATTAGGAGCGAGTTTAGTGGAACCCCTACACAGACTGATTGTTAGCCATCAAGAATGGATGGTAATGCAGTTACTCCAGTGTTGGGGTCAGACGACTAAACCATCAATTGTAACTCATTTACGCTCCGTGCAGGGTTTAACTTCCCGCATTTCCCTACTATTAATTGAGATGACTGCAGATCTCACCCCAGAATATTTAGTTTCTGATATGGAAGAACATTTACAGGCGCTGGGGGGAATAAGTGCGATCGCTCTGTCACCGGAAGCCAATACGGATATCTCCGCCGCCGAAATGGTGGAAACTCTCCAACAATATAGACAATGCTATTTAAATCTGATTAAGTTAGGAGAATTTAGAGTCGAACAGGAACAGCTATTTGCCCAAGTAGTCGGGGATTTCTTTACAGCCTTTGACCGGCAAATTTTCGCCCAAGAAAAACAGCGTAAATATCAGACTATTATTGACCAATATTTTGATGGGAGTCTCCACGACAATATTAATCATATTAAAGCCAGCGAAATCCAGAGAATTTTTAATGCTATTAATATCCCCATACTCGTACTTAATCAAGAACATCAAGTTATTTTTGGCAATAGGAAAGCCCATGAAACCTTAGTGGTCAATTCGGAAATACCCTCAGAAATTGACACCTGGCTGAGAAAGCGATCGCCTCAAGCTGCTACTAATCAATCAGAAATAGTCGAAGAAATTGCGATCGCCAAAGATGATATCACCCAATGGTTTTGCCTGAAACTCTACCCAATGGATAGTCAAGACTGGGGGGATTTAAGAGCGATCGCCATCTGTGAAGATATTACCCTGCGTCACCGGAAAGCCGAACGACAGCAGCTACAGCAGCAGCACCTAGAGGAAGTTCAAGCCCTGACCAAAACGGGAAGTTGGTGTTTAAATATGAACACCGGAGAAATGATTATATCGGATCAATTATATCATATTTTAGGGGAAAATCCGCAGAATGTATCAATAAATTTTGAAGATTTTTTGAACCACATTTATATAGATGATCTATATAGTTGGGTGCAAACCTATAGCCAATCTTTATTTACTCAACAGAATTACAGATTGAACTATCGAATTATACAACCAGATAGTTCTATGCACTGGGTGAGCCAACAATCGACTCCAGTGAGCGATCGTCATAATAAAATCACCCATATCACCAGCATTATCCAAGAGATAGACAGTCACCAAATCGCTAACCCTTCCATCACAGCGGAAGCCGCGCTAAGGGAAAGCGAAGCCCGTCTGAGAACCATCATCAGCACCAGCACCAACGGTTTAGTAGTAGTAGACTGTCAAGGACGCGCCCTATTCATTAACCCCGCCGCCGAGGCTTTATTCGGTCGCCAAGCCAGGGAACTCGAAGGGGAAATGATAGGTATTCCCTTAGTGACTAAAGAATCAACCGAATTAGAAATCTTCAGACATGATGGTAAGCTAAAAATCGTCCGTATGCGAGTAGTAGAAATTTCTTGGGAACAGGAAACAGCCTATCTAGCATCATTAACAGATATTACTGACTTCAAAAAAACCGAAGATCAACTGAAAATGTTTTCCCGCGCTTGCGATCAAAGTCCCGTCTCCATTGTGATTACGGACTCCGAGGGGGATATTCAGTATGTGAACCCCAAATTTGAAGAAATCACCGGATATAAAGCAGCAGAGGTAATGGGTCAAAATCCTCGCATCCTTAAATCTGGCTACACCACAGAACCAGAATATGATGTGTTATGGAAACAGATTACATCCGGTAAGCAGTGGTCTGGGGAGTTTCACAATAAGAGAAAAAACGGAGAACTCTTCTGGGAACACGCTTCTATATGTCCGATGCGAGATGAGGAAGGTTATATTACCCACTTTATCGCAGTTAAAGAAGATATTACTCAACAGAAACATAATGAGGAAATTTTAGCCCATCAAGCTAACTATGATGCTCTCACAGACCTACCGAACCGGACTTTAGTTTTTGAGAGACTGCGACAAGCAATTATCCAGGCTCAAGTTAATCATAGTAACGTAGCGGTGATGTTTATTGACCTAGATCACTTTAAAAATATTAACGATACCCTAGGTCATGAATTGGGAGATTTTTTGTTAAAAGAAGCGGGGATGAGATTGAAAGGATGTCTCCGCACAACTGATACAGTAGGACGACTTGGTGGTGATGAGTTTTTAGTGATTATCCCCAACTTAGATGACCTGATACAGGCTGAGTATATTGCTACTCAGGTCTTAGGTGTATTGGGTGAACCCTTTAATTTGTGCGGTGAAGAAGCATTTATATCAGCCAGTATTGGCATTGCTAGTTATCCCCAAGATGGCAATAATGCCAGTACATTAGTGAGAAATGCAGATACGGGTATGTATGCAGCCAAGCAGGAAGGTCGTAATGTTTTCGCATTTTTTACCCAAAATATGAATGATGAGGCTCAAAGTCGCATTATCATTGAAAATCACCTTCGTCATGCCATAAACAGAGATGAACTATCTGTGGTGTATCAGCCTTTTATTAATCTGGCTACTGCTCAAATTGTTGGGGCTGAGGCTTTGATGCGTTGGTATAATCCGGAACTAGGAAATATTAGACCTGACCAGTTTATTGCTATTGCTGAAGAAAGTCGGTTAATTGTAGATTTGGGAGAGTGGATCTTATCACAAGCCTGTCAAGAGGTGGCTATTTGGCATCAACAGGGAAACAGCGGGTTATGGGTGGCGGTGAATATGTCTCCCCGTCAGTTACGAACTCCTAATCTGGTGAATGTGATTATAGAGGCGATCGCTAATAATGGTCTGAGTAGTGATTGCTTAGAGTTAGAAATAACCGAACGTTCCCTAGTGGCAGAAGTTCCCGGAGTGCAAAGTTTAATTAAACAACTGCATAGCCTGAAAATTCGTTTGGCGATCGATGATTTTGGCACAGGTTATTCCTCCCTCAGTTATCTGAAGCGATTTCCTTTTAGTGTCTTGAAAATTGATAAATCATTTATTTCCGACCTTCCTGATGATCAAGATGCGATCGCCCTAGTCAAAACCATGATTACTATGGCTCATGGGTTAGGCTTAGTCGTGGTAGCAGAAGGCATTGAAACCAGCGCCCAACTCGACTTTCTCTGTAATCAAGGATGTGATTATGGTCAGGGATATCTATTTAGTAAACCTCTACCACCCGCCGAATTTAGGGCTTATCTGCAAAAGAACAGTTAATCCCAACCGCGTACACTTCCCTACCTCACCCATTCGCTATCATCTCAAAATATGGTCACTCTAGCCAAGCCTGCTATTTTCGCTAATCCGCAATATACCCACAACCGATGGTTAAAACATCATCCCTGCTAACTCAACAAAATCTCTATCATGTTCCTATTTACACGATAGCCGATACTGCCCGCTATCTTCATATCCCCCTACCTACCCTCAAAACATGGGTAAATGGACGCAGCTACCCCACCCAAAAAGGAGATCAAGACTTCTTACCCCTCATCCAACGCCCTCAACCGAATATTCGCCAACTCTCCTTTACCAACCTAGTTGAAGCTCACGTCCTCAGAGTCATTCGCACCGTTCATAACGTCCCCCTTCGTCAAGTTAGACTCGCCCTCGACTACATAAGCGAACAATTTAAAACAGAACATCCCCTTGTTCAAAAACAATTGAGCACCGATGGGGTTGACATTTTTATCGAACAATTTGAACGGCTAATTAATGCCTCCCGTTCGGGACAATTAGCCATGAAACAGGTCTTAAATAATCTGTTAACTCGCATAGAATGGGATGAACAAGACATCGCCTCTAGACTCTTCCCTATGATCAACGATCATAGCCACAACTTCCGGGATAAAGTCTTAATCATAGATCCTAATATTTCCTTTGGTAAACCTACCATCACCGGAACAGGCATTCCCACCAAAATTGTCACTCAACTTTTTGATGCCGGGGACTCTATCGAGGATATTGCTGATGATTATAACTGCCAACCCTGGCAAATTCAACAAGCGATTTTATTTGAATCTAACTCACAGGCTGCTATCGGTTAATTTTACCATAAATCGTTATCTATTATTCCACTGTCACCGACTTAGCTAGGTTGCGAGGTTGGTCTACATCTAAGCCCCGTCGTGCCGCTATGTGGTAAGCTAACAATTGCAGGGGAATAACTGTGAGAATGGGTGATAATAACTCATCCACTTCCGGCACTGATAATAAATCATCAAAAATCTCGGCTGACTCCCCGCTGGTTTTAGGTGTGACTCCAATTAATCTAGCATCCCTGGCTTTAGCTTCCTGAGCATTAGAAATCACCTTTTCATAAACCATACCAGGCATAGCGATCGCCACTACCGGAACCTTATCATCCAAAAGAGCGATCGGACCGTGTTTCATCTCTCCCGCCGGATATCCTTCCGCGTGAATGTAGCTGATTTCCTTGAGTTTTAAAGCACCCTCCAACGCGATGGGAAAATTAATTCCCCGACCCAAGAAAATAAAATCCTGAGTATCACTAAAATCATGGGAAAGTTCCCCAATATCCTGTTCATGATTGCCCAGAATCAACTCAATTTGAGAAGGAATTTGTCGCAAACCTTTAATAATTTCCTGAATGCGAGGTATCGATAAAGTCTGCCGTCGCCAAGCCAAATCCAAAGCCAACAAATAAAAAGCTATTAATTGAGCCAAAAAAGTTTTAGTAGCCGCCACCCCAATTTCAATACCCGCCCTGGTATCAATCAAATGTGGAACCATTTGACCTAAAGAACTTTCCGGGCGATTAGTAATGCCTAATAAACGGGGAGCAAACGCCGCCCCAGCATTTATTCTGCGTTGCTGTTCCATAGCCAACGCCGCCAAAGTATCAGCAGTTTCTCCCGACTGAGTAACCCCAATAGTCATGGTATTAGGTCGCAGTGGAATTGGCGAATAACGAGCCTCAGAAGCATATTGCACAGTTGTTGGTAAATCCGCCAACTGTTCTAATAGATATTTCCCCACCAAACTAGCGTGCCAACTTGTACCACAAGCCAATATTTGCACCTGTTCCACACCCTCACATAAAGCATTAGGGAGGTTCAAATTAATCGGAGAATCACCACTATTAACACTGGGAGATTTGGAGGTTTTGCTAGGCTCAGGAACCTGCCAATCATCGTGAATATAGGCATTGAGACAGTCTCGCACCACCCCTGGTTGTTCGTGGATTTCTTTGAGCATAAAATGCTTAAAGACTTGCTTTTCTACCAGAGTCGGACTCCAGTTAAGAATACGGGGCTTTTTATTAAGACGTTCACCCTCAAAACTGTAAACCTCCACCCCTAAAGGAGTCAAACGAGCCATTTCCCCGTTATCTAAGCTGAGAACAGCTTGGGTATAGGGAACTAAAGCGGGAGTATCAGAAGCGCAGAAAAATTCTCCTTGTCCTAAGCCAATGGAAAGGGGTGCTTGTTGGCGGGCGACAATTAACTCATTGGGATAGTCTGCACATAAAACAGCGATCGCAAAAGCCCCATCCAAACGCTTAACCGCGAGACGCACCGCCTCAAAAAAAACCGAAGGGGAACCCGTTTCCGGCTTAGATAGATGTGATAAAAACTCAGAAATCAGATGAGGAATTACCTCCGTATCCGTATCAGATTTAAACTCATATCCCTTTCCCTTCAACTCTTCCCGCAGTTCCCGATAATTTTCAATAATGCCATTTTGAACCACCGCCACCCGTCCATGGGGGTCTAATTGTGGGTGAGCGTTATATTCTTCTGGTTTCCCATGGGTAGCCCAGCGGGTGTGACCAATACCAATTTGGGCAGGCATTTCCACCTGGCTTAACTTATCGCGTAGATTATAGAGTTTACCCTTAGCCCGAATATAATTAATTTTACCTTCCCAGACCGTAGCGAGTCCAGCCGAGTCATAACCCCGATACTCCAGTTTTTCCAATCCAGACATCAAAACATCTGTAGCGGTTTGAGTGCCGATGTAACCAACAATTCCACACATTAGTATTTGGTACTCCTCAAACTTAGATCATTGGGGTTCGGGGTAATTATAGCATAATTGTTGGAGAACCCGTAGGTTGGGTGAAGCGTCAGCGGAACCCAACAAGGAACTGTTGGGTTGCACCCAACCTACTTATTGAACCCGTAGGTTGGGTGAAGCGTCAGCGGAACCCAACAAGGAACTGTTGGGTTG
>NZ_JARPLC010000002.1:0-74470 GCF_032350395.1 Limnospira sp. PMC 289.06 | reverse complement strand
CACCTCCACCGGACAGACTTCTTGTTGGGTTTCGCTGCCCTACACCCAACCTACACCTCCACCGGACAGACTTCTTGTTGGGTTTCGCTGCCCTACACCCAACCTACATCTAAAAAGTGAAGTTTTGTATATGTTTATATCGAATTTAGTATATTAGTCGGGCATTTATCCCCCCCCTCAATTGTGAGAAGGATGGGGTATTCTGCCCGACATTTATGATGAATCCGTGAAACGGTGCGGAGGCAGTTTGAACCCCAAAAGGATTTGGGTAACTGCCATTGGAACAACTTTAGTAAGCCAGACCCATACTGCGGGTAGTTTCAGCACCGAGGTAAACCCGAACGCTGAGGAAGTCAGTAGGACAAGCAGTCTCACACCGCTTACAACCGATGCAGTCTTCGGTACGGGGAGAGGAAGCAATTTGACCAGCTTTACAGCCATCCCAGGGTACCATTTCTAGCACATCCAAGGGACAAGCGCGAACACACTGGGTGCAACCAATACAGGTATCGTAAATTTTGACGGAATGAGACATTGAATAAGTTCTCCCAAAGATATCAGGTTTGCCGCGTATCTACATATAGATGCAGATTAAACGGTTTGCTCAAAGCAGGATTATCGTATATCTTCGATCACTTTAGCTTAGTGTTTGCCTTTCAGGATACACAAGGCGACAAAACTTTAAACTCTGTAATATTTTGCGGACCTAATAGGGAAGGGGGAAGTTGGTTAATTTCTCGCTACCACCGGAGAAACTACCCCTCACCACACCTATCGTTAGGGGGAGGCAGAATTATCAATTGTCAACTGTTCATGATCTTCTCTAATACGGGGGTGGTGGAGACAATGTGGTTGTCTAAACCGAGGGCTTTGGGGCTGATACCTAGGGCTAGGGCAATGATTTGGGGAAGGTGGAGGACGGGTAAATTGAACGCGCGCCCTAGATATTTAGCGATTTCCGGTTGGCGTGAGTCTAGGTTAAGATGACACAGAGGACAGGGTGTTACCATACAATCAGCCCCAGCAGCGATCGCCTCTTCGATATGATTACCAGCCATTTGGAAAGATTCATTGGTAGCATAACTAGAAATCGGCCAACCACAGCACTGAGTCCGTCCCCGATAATAAATCGGTGTAGCCCCCAGCGCCCGAAACACATTTTCCATAGACTCGGGTTGATGAGGATCATCATAAATCAATTGATGTTGGGCGCGTAAGAGATAGCAGCCATAGAAAGCGGCACATTTTAAACCGGATAACTTCTTAGTCACCTGGCGCTCAATTTCGGCTAAACCATAATCAGCCACCAAAGCCCATAATAAGTGTTTAACCTCGGTTGCGCCTTTGTAGGGGGTGCAGCTTTCTTTTTGCAGAAGTTGGTTAACTTTTTCGAGATAAGCCGGATCATTATTCTGATAGTCTTTCAGGCGTTCATCAACCCGACCAATCACGCCCTGACAGGTGCTACAGTGAGTCAGTAGAGGTAAGTTCAGCTCCTCGGCTAGGGCAATATTTCGGGCGTTAACAGTATCCTCCAGTAGTTGAGAATCTTCTTTAAAAGTCCCAGAACCGCAACAGGAGGCTTTTTTTAGCTCGACTAATTCAATTCCCAGGGCTTGGGTGAGGACTTGGGTTGAGTCATAGAGTTCCCGACAAGCCCCTTGAGCGACACAACCGGGAAAATAGGCATATCTGAGTTTTACGGAAGATGACATAGCAATATTTTTATGAAATGACTGCGGGCTAATCACCCACTGTTAATCTATCATCTACCCTAGGGAGCGATCGCATACCTAAAGAAACCATAAAGGTTGCCTCAGCCCCAGGAGCAGAATCTACCACAAAAGTAGAAAATGATGATCGCGGGGATTACGCTTTCCGATAATATGGAATACGCGGCATCCTATAGAGGAAACATTCCATGAGTTCAGATACATTTGAAACAGTTAAGAAAATCGTAGCCGAGCAACTAGAAGTTGATTCGGCACAGGTAACACCAGAAGCGAATTTTGTCAATGACTTGGGCGCAGACTCGTTAGATACAGTAGAACTGGTAATGGCATTGGAAGAGGAATTCGACATCGAGATCCCGGACGAAGAAGCCGAAAAAATTACCACAGTCCAAGACGCGGTGAGTTTTATTAATAGTAAGGTAACAGCCTCCGCCTAGGAGGATTTGCCTGTGTTCTGCATTCTGGGTGGTTAACTTCTGATAGAAAAGTCATGACTGATATGAACCGCAAGCGCGTTGTTGTTACAGGTCTCGGAGCAATTACTCCCATTGGTAATACGATTACTGAGTATTGGGAGGGGTTGTTAGCTGGGCGAAATGGAATCGGCCCGATCACTTTATTCGATGCGTCACGCCATGATTGTCGCATTGCTGGAGAGGTGAAAGGATTTGATCCCTGTGACTACATTTCGCGCAAAGAAGCCAAGCGCATGGATCGGTTTGCTCAATTTGCAGTGGCGGCGAGTAAACAGGCGATCGCTGATGCGGAATTAGTAATTGATGACCTGAATGCAGACCAGGTGGGAATCATGATTGGTACAGGCATTGGGGGACTCAAAGTTCTTGAGGATCAGCAGGAAGTTTATTTAACTCGTGGCCCAGACCGATGCAGCCCGTTTATGATTCCCATGATGATCGCTAACATGGCGGCTGGACTCACTGCTATACATACGGGCGCTAAAGGACCTAATAGCTGCCCCGTAACGGCCTGTGCAGCCGGGTCTAATGCGGTGGGAGATGCTTTTAGACTAATTCAACGAGGATACGCTCAGGCGATGATATGTGGCGGTACAGAAGCCGCTGTAACTCCCCTGTCGGTGGCAGGGTTTGCGGCGGCACGAGCCCTGTCTACTCGCAATGATGACCCACTCCATGCCTGTCGTCCTTTTGATGTGGGACGAGATGGCTTTGTTATGGGTGAAGGTACCGGAATACTGGTTTTGGAAGAGTTGGAGTATGCCCTGAGTCGCGGCGCTCGCATTTATGGCGAAATTGTCGGCTATGGTATGACTTGCGACGCTTATCATATGACTTCCCCGGTTCCCGGAGGTGTCGGAGCGGCTAAGGCGATCGCTTTGGCTATGAAAGATGCTGGATTAACTCCTGATCAGATTAGCTATATTAACGCTCACGGAACCAGCACCCCCGCTAATGATCCGACGGAAACTGCAGCCATTAAAACGGCTTTGGGTGAACACGCCTATAAAGTGGCGGTTAGTTCGACTAAATCTATGACCGGACACCTGTTAGGAGGTTCTGGGGGTATTGAAGCAGTGGCGGCGGTATTGGCGATCGCCCATGACCACATTCCCCCTACCATTAACCTGGAAAATCCCGATCCTGAATGTGATTTAGATTATGTTCCTAACCACAGCCGCAGCCAAACTGTGGACGTGGCTTTATCTAACTCCTTCGGTTTTGGGGGTCATAACATCACCCTAGCATTCCGCAAGTTTAACGACAATTAAAAGACTCAAAACCCCCCCAGTGGGGGGGAATGTCTAACTAATTATGCCATCGCTAACTGAAACTGCTGTTTCCACAGTCCCAGAGGTCAGGGTTGGTAAAGTAATCGACTCCACAGCCGGAGTATATCCTAGCCATTGTACCGACAGATTAGCAAACTGTTCGGCACAGCCACTCACACAAAAACGGGTCGGTCGCGGTAGGTCGCCATGGCGTAGTCCTAGTAATTCTAATTCCTGGGCGACTGCTTCCACTAAATGCACTGCTGGATCAACTAATTTCACCGCAGCCGGTAATAGCGATCGCAACACTGGGGCTAAGTGGGGATAGTGGGTGCAACCATAGATGAGCGTATCAATACGCTGTTGTATCAAAGGGGTTAAATATTCTCGCGCCGCCTCTAATGTACAAGGATCATGAATGCGATTTTGTTCAATTAGCGGAACAAAAGCCGGACAACCAACCTGCCAAACCTGTACAGCCGGGTTGATTTCTTGAATCGCCTGACGATAGGCATTGCTGGCGGCGGTGGCTGGGGTAGCAATTACCCCGATCCGCTCACCTTGGCTGATAGCAGCCCTGGCTCCCGGTAAAATTAAGCCTAAAATCGGTATGTCAAACTCAGACCTAACTACTTCTAAAGCCAAGGCAGAACTGGTGTTACAAGCCATCAGCACCATTTTAACATCCTGAGCCACTGCCCAAGTAATAATTTCGCGGACAAAT
The DNA here is from genome assembly GCF_032350395.1 of Limnospira sp. PMC 289.06. NCBI lineage: Bacteria > Bacillati > Cyanobacteriota > Cyanophyceae > Oscillatoriales > Sirenicapillariaceae > Limnospira > Limnospira sp. PMC 289.06. The sequence continues at coordinate 70,266 of NZ_JARPLC010000002.1, read as the reverse complement.
TGCACAATCTCTTCAGGCGATCGCGTCCCGTAAGGTAGTCGCGCCGTATCCGCAAAATACAAAATCGATTCATTGGGAAGTTGCCGATACAATTCCCTCAAAACCGTTAAACCACCCACACCACTATCGAAAATAGCGATTTTCTGTCCTCGTTTATCCCTTGTCATTGGTTGCCTGGCAATTGTTATGATGTTTAATGGGCTCGATGGGCTGTTGTTGATGACAACTAAACATCCTACCCGCCTTAACAGATTTATCTGTTCAGGTTAAAAGTACACGATCAGGATTGATAGGGCGAACACCGCCACCCAAATTATCACCCGCATCAAGGGTAGCACTCAAGCATATTTGTGGTAAGATTATATCTAGGGTTAGGCGAGTAACATCATCAAACCCTAACTTTTTCGGTCGGCTATTTTCCCAGCCCTGAGCATACCTGAGAAGATCCTAGCTCATCACTGGGCTAGGGTCGGCATAGTTACTTTGATTGGAGTTGTGCGGGTTGTGCGGGTTAACAGTTTCGGTGCTGACTGTGGGTGTCGATTCCCAATTAGTTAGGGAGGTTATGAAATCTTGTATTCCCTGAAATTCTCGGTAAACTGAGGCGAAGCGAATATAAGCCACTTCACTTATGGGTTTGAGGCGATCGAGTACAAGCTCACTAATTTCTGGGCTGGAAACCTCGCGGGTGGCACGCTGTTGGAGTTCTGCTTCTATGTCTTCGATCATAGTTTCTAGTTCAGAAGAAGCGATGCCAGTTTTTTCGCAGGCACGAACTAAACCCCGTAACAATTTGGAACCATCGAAAGATTCTCGCCGTCCGTCACGCTTAATCACCGTTAAAGGAACCAACTCGATGCGTTCATAAGTGGTAAAACGGTGTTTACAATTGAGACATTCCCGCCGTCGCCGGATGCTTTTCAGTGATTCAGCCCATCGCGATTCTAACACACGGGTACTGGTATGTTGGCAAACGGGACATTGCATAATATACGTCCTTTAAACTCAGATTTTGCCATGGATGCTGATTGATTTACGAAAGCCATATCCAATCGGGTTCTAAGAAGCATACCCCTTACAACCCAATTGGAATCAGAAAATCCTATGCTGTTGGCGGGTTATTTACCAATGCGGGGGGGTTCCCGGAAGGCAATGGCAAAGAACAACACGCCGAGAGCCAGCGTCAAAACTAATATGTATGCAACACTTTCCATGTCAATGTTTCCTCATATCCCGGGTTAACTACCAGTCTATCAGTCTTGATGCCACTCTGAAAAACCTGCCCTAACTTAATCCCCCATTTATGAAGTCCAGGAGAATAGGGAGGGGTGCGATGTTTTTTCGGAGCTTCACCAAAAAAAGGACAGGTCGGATATATTCAGCTTAGGCGATCGCCAACCATTGAGGAAAGCTGCCACAAGTTTTGATATACCCATGAACCTGTCCTGACAACTACTCAACAACTGTGATTAGAAGTCTGCTTAGACGGTCTTTTGAACACGAGTTGTTTGGTCTCCAACTTTCTGGAAGTTACCCCACTCAACTTGTTCTTCTAGGTCAGCTTCCACCCCAGCAAATACATCTCGGAAGATGGTGCGGGAACCGTGCCAAATATGACCAAAGAAGAAAAGCAGAGCAAAGCAAGCGTGACCGAAAGTAAACCAGCCACGGGTACTGGTACGAAATACCCCATCAGAGCCGAGAGTTTCCCGGTCAAAGGCAAATGGTTCACCCTGTTGAGCAAAGCGGGCATATTTCTTCACAGAGGCGGGATCGGTGAAGGTTTTACCATTGAGTTCACCACCATATAAAGAAACAGTCACCCCAGTTTGCTCAAAGCTGTAGCGAGACTCCGCGCGACGGAAAGGAATGTCAGCGCGAATTACGCCATCAGCATCAGTCAGAATGACGGGGAAGGTTTCAAAGAAGTTAGGAAGACGACGAACAGTTAATTCGCGACCTTCTGCATCAGTGAATACTGGGTGTCCGAGCCAACCTTGAGCAATACCATCGCCCTTGTTCATCGGACCGACGCGGAACAAACCGCCTTTAGCGGGACTGTTACCAACATAGTCATAAAATGCCAGTTTTTCAGGAATCTTAGACCATGCTTCTGAGGGGCTGTCACCCTGAGCAATACTGCTTTGTACCCGGCGCTGAATTTCCTGTTGGAAATATCCCTGATCCCACTGATAGCGGGTAGGTCCAAACAGTTCAATCGGAGTTGCAGCCGAACCATACCACATAGTTCCAGCTACCACAAAAGCCGCAAAGAATACCGCCGCGATACTACTAGATAGTACAGTTTCGATATTTCCCATACGCAGGGCTTTGTATAGGCGCTGAGGTGGTCTGACGGACAGGTGGAATAGTCCGGCAATAATGCCAACAATTCCGGCCGCAATATGGTGAGCCGCAATACCGCCAGCATTGAAGGGGTTAAATCCTTCAGGCCCCCAGGAAGGAGCGACAGGTTGTATACTTCCCGTCAATCCATAGGGGTCAGAAACCCACATTCCCGGTCCGAATAGTCCCGTGAGGTGGAAGGCTCCGAAGCCAAAACAAAGCAAACCAGATAGGAATAAATGAATTCCGAACATTTTGGGTAGGTCTAGGGCTGGTTCACCAGTCCGAGGATCGGTAAACAGTTCCAGATCCCAGTAAACCCAGTGCCAAACTGCTGCCAGGAATAATAGACCTGACAAGATGATATGGGTAGCGGCTACCCCTTCAAAAGACCAAATTCCGGGATTATCGGCTACTTCACCAGTTAGACTCCAGCCACCCCAGGATTGAGTTACACCCAAACGAGCCATAAAAGGCATGACAAACATACCTTGACGCCACATGGGATTGAGAACTGGGTCTGATGGGTCAAAAACTGCCAATTCGTACAGGGCCATAGAGCCCGCCCAACCTGCGACAAGAGCAGTGTGCATTAGGTGTACAGAAATCAGCCGTCCTGGATCGTTCAGAACTACTGTATGTACGCGGTACCAGGGTAGTCCCATTGACTACGCTCCTCCTAGAATCAATGAATGTGAATTACAGACGTTTAAATGAGAGATTACAAACCAGGCCTGCTATTTGAACCGCGATCGCCTTAACTAGGATCAACCAGTATCAGGTCTGACCGTCGGCTCAGACAGACACTCTGCCCTAATCAGGCTTCCGATGTCCTCCCATGAGCCATGAGATTCTTCGTTGTTTGTCTGTTTTTTGATTTTAACGCTCGGTTTTGGCGTTTGCAGTTGGTGTCCTAAACTTTGGATTTATTCTACCAACACTTGTTACCGCAATCCATCCCCTACTTCTATCAAAAACTAGAAGCTGAGAATTTTCGCAGATTTTGTTAAAGAATTGTATATATTATTAGAACCAATTGCAAGCAAAACCCAATATCTCTACACTGAGGGGGCGGCTTTCCTAAAAAAGACCGCCCTGGACTCGGCACTCGGTTGATGCTATTCCCAGACGGTCGAGAACCTGGTCAGCGGTAATTAGACGGGTGAGAACTACTTGACCGATACCTGTTGATGGGTGTTCTGTCCATTGCGGTTTGACTTCTAGCATCAGAACTTCATCTTCAACTCGGTACAGCCACATTTTTTCGGTGTCTGTATCGTTGGACACACATACATCTAGTTTTTGCAGATCAGGAAGTCGCCGCTGGGTGGCCACATCCCACAAGCCCCCAATACCCCAAATCCGTCCAATTGTCCACCCTTCTGAGAGAAAGAAGTATTTCACCGAGTATCTTTACATAAACAATTGATTGGCAATCTTCCATTGTATATATAATGGCGAAAATTGTCAAGGAAATGATGGGCAGAAGCTGAGAACAGGCTCAACTACTAGATGAGAATAACACTTCTAATAGGCGATCGCATACTTTTGACCAAGTAAATCTAGCCCTGACAAATTCGCAGCCCGCCGATTTATTCTGAGTCCTTAAATTCGGGTTTTTCAGGGCATTTTCCATTAATTCAACTAAATGATTAAAGTCAGGTTCTAAGTAAAACTTAGTATCACCTTCGGCATCTTGAAAACATTTAAGCTGACTATTAATATAAAAGCTAAAATCCTCTCTGGTAAACTCATCTGTGGGGCCTCCTTTGGTGCAGATAACCGGAGTTCCACAGGCTACGGCTTCCAAAACTGGGAGATTAAAGCCTTCCGCCGAATAAGGAGAAACATATAAATCAGCCGCCTTGTAGAGTCGGGCGATTTCGGTGGCGGATAAATTATCGCCTAGATAACTAATCCGGGGTTTAACTAAATCAATTTGGGCATCAGTTAAGACTTGTTTACTGGCGGCTTTAATGGATTCTTTGGACTTAAAAATGGCATCTCTACCTTTTAAAACTAACCGCGCTTCTGGATAACTCTCAGCAATTTGTGCAAAGGCTTTTAAAAGCCTAGCGACTCCTTGACGTTCATTCCACATAATCCCAATATTGAGAATCACAAAATAATCACTCCATCCCAACTCTCGGCGGAGACTATGGCGGTCTTCTTCATTGAGGGGATAATGCACCTTGGGGTCAAATCCCAAAGGTACGATCGCCAGGCGTTCAGGAACCGCGCCACTATTCAAAAAACCTTGGCGAGACCATTCGGAAGCGGTGACAATAATACTATCAGAATTTAAATGAGCTTCCCGAAAAGAATTAACCCCCATTCCTCGCACAATAGTTTGGGGCAAAATTCCCCACTCTGTACAACCAAAAACAAAGGTTTTCTTACTGTCAGAAGATGCCAAGTTAAACGGACAATACATCCTCAAAGTCACATCGGCTTTCAGGTCTTCTGGGGGTGTAGGGAGACTGCCCAAAATTGCCTCTTCATCAGGGGTAAATAAACCCCGGCTAGGCTTCCAATCTTCGGTAACATAGGGCATATCTCGATGGAATAGTTGCAGGGGCGATCGCTGATGAAGTTCTAGGAGTTGATGGCTATTAATCAAAGCATAAGAATGGGGCAACCATCGCCAACCTTCGACTACCAGCTTATGGGGGTGAGAAGTGATGTTAGCGCCGCCGATATTAGACCCCCGCGCCGACGCTGGTTTGGGGGAGGGGTTGAGAACCTCTAAAATCCGGTCAACGGTATGTTTCCAGGTGAACCTTTGGGCGACAAACTGGGGGACTAACTCCCGCGCCATAGTTCCCATTTGCGGCTGTTCAATAGCCTGTTGCATTAGAGTAACTAAATGTTCCCAATTGGGGTGTAGCAAAAACCGAGTTTTATAGTCAATCACAAAAGTTCGGAATTGGCTAGAAATAGCCCAGCCAAAATCAGGATGAGTCCATTCTTGGGCGGGACTACCTTCAGTATAAATGACGGGAAGACCAGAAGCGATCGCTTCTAAAATGGGTAAATTTAACCCCGGTGCGACATCAGGGGATACATAAACATCAGCCGCCTGATACAATTTCGCCACCGACTCCAAAGGTAAATTATCGCCAATGTAGGCTAACCTAGGCTGTACTCGTCTAGCTTCCGCATCAGTTAAAATAGCTTGACTGCTTTCGAGGAGTAATTTTTCGCCATTTGGGGTGCAGCCTTTCAATATCAGTCTAGCATGGGGGTAAACTTCCACCACCGCCGCAAAGGCTTTGAGGAGGGGTCGAATACCATCAGTATTTTCCAGGTTGCTAACATGGATAAACACAAAATAATAGTCCCAGTCCAGAGATTTACGCAATTGCTGTCTGTCTGGGGAGGTTAACGGGTGGAAAATTTCCCTGTCAACTCCAGGGGGGATAACAGCCACCTGGTGAGGTGGAATACCCCCGCGCAGTAATCCATCCTTACACCACATTGTCGGGGTAATTAGGGTAATATTAGGGGCTAATGACACATTTTCGGGACTAATATTGAGGAGGGTTCCCCATTGTGGGGCGGTCAAAATCCCAGTTTTTTGGCTATCAGTGGGGGTCAAATCAGCTTCTGGGGAAATCCTTAAACTGATATCTGCTGAGTTACTATCCCCAGGGAGGTCGGCGGTAGGAATTGACAATTGACCCAGCAAGCGATCGATAATTGGGTTAGAATCACGACTAGCTGAGGAATTGGCTTGATAGGAAACCTGTAAATGCGATCGCCTCAAAAGTTCTTTCAGGATAAAATAAGTAGCGATCGCATAACAATTAGGTGCAAACGGCCATCCTTCCAGGTGAAATCTCATAGATCAAAATAGGTTCCCAAATATAATTTTCCTAGTAGATACTATATCGATCATGAATCTATCGTCAAAAGTTCCCGGATTTACGGCGACTCAAGAATAATCACCCAGACAGCGGCGATCTAGTTCAGAAATCTACTAAAATCAAAACACTGTCAACCCCTTATCTGTGATTAACTCACACAATTAACCGCTAAGATGAGCGAACAAAACCCTCCCAGACAGGAAAGACATATCACCCTGTCAGTTTCCAATGTTCCCTTGATTATTGGTTCTGTTTTACTATTAGTTTTATTATGGCAACTTCAGGGATTAATTATCCTGATCATGATTTCAGTAGTATTAGCAGCCTCCATCATTCCCTTAGTTAACTGGGTGCAATCCCTGAAAATGCCCCGCTGGTTAGCCGTGATTGTAGTATATTTAACCCTAATTGGTGGCATTACCGGATTAGGTTTAATCATCGGTCCGAGTGTCGTTGATCAAATTAACCTGTTAGTGCGCCAGTTGCCAATTTTCGCCGAACGCAGCCTCGATCTAGTCAGTAATATCGCCAGCAGTCTGGGGGAAGATATCCCCGCCTTAATCGATCGCCTAGTAGATACCCAATCCCTGACCAACTGGGTCATCCGCTCATCTCAGCAATTAATTCTCAGATCCTACGGAATCACCAGAGGTATTGTCGGAGGGGTATTTAGTCTGATTCTATCACTATTCGTCTCCGGCTATATGGTAGCAGATAGCAAAACTCTGGTCAAAAGTTTTGTACAATTGTTCCCATACCCGTGGAACGATCGCCTAGCCGCCCAAGCTGTGCCCGTAGGTCGTCGCATCGGCAGTTATATTAGAGGCAGATTAATTGTATCTGCCATATTAGGGGTGAGCATTACTACCTGTTTAGGATTTTTAGGGCTAAAAGACTATGCTCTAGGTTTGGGTGCGATCGCCGGGTTTACCAATTTAATCCCCTTCCTAGGTCCAATTTTAGGAGCAATTCCCGCCCTCGTGGTAGCCCTAGCCAAAGGTGGATTTTTATTTTTTTGGGTGTTACTACTGTATGTAATCGTGCAGAACCTGGAAACCTACGTTCTCGATCCCTTATTGGTGGGGTCTTCAGTAGGTGTACACCCCCTATATCAGCTTTTATCAGTGTTAGCAGGGGTGCAGCTTTTAGGGCTAATTGGGGCGTTGATAGTTCCCCCTTGGTGTGCGGGAATTGCAGCCTTAGTGGAAAACTTGTATTTAGAACCCAAACGCCTAGCCGAACAACAACTAACTTACCCCCAAGGCTCTGTCTCCGACCATCCCTCTGGGGTAATCTTAGATTCCAATTTAGACGCTCCTTGATTTCTCACCTAGCATCAACATAAGTCCCCATTTTTGAATTATGAACCATGATCCACCCTCTGCTTCAACAACAACTCCAAGAAATCGGCTTTCAAATGGACACGCCGCCATCAGACCCCAAGGCTTGGCGGGAGTTTTTAAAAAAGGTTAGTTCCAGTTATCGCGCCGCCGATCAACAACGGGATTTGGCGGCGCAAACTCTGACATTTTCTTCGGAGGAAATGCTCGAAAAATATGAACGTCAACGCCAACAGTCAGAAGCGCGGTTAGAAGCAGAACGCGATCGCCTCCAGGCGGTAATTGGTTCCCTCGGTGCGGGATTATGTATATTAGATGCTCAGGGAAATCTCCTATCGATGAATCCCAAAGCCGAACAACTTTTGGGCTGGTCTGAGTCCGAACTCGCCGGTCAAGATTTGTTTAAATTGATTGCTCCCCATTTACAACAATTTCCCCAGCAATTTCCATCTCACCTAAGTCAGAAATGTTCCCCGTCCCCGGAAAACCTGTTAGCACCTCCTAAATCTAAGCAAGATTATTTAGCCTGTCGTGATGGTCAATTTTTACCAGTTTCCTACATTCTCAACCCGATTGTAGAAAATGATGCTTGGGTGGGAACCGTTTTAGTGTTTTTTGATATTAGCGATCGCCAACAAGCCGAACAAGAAGCCGCCCGTTCTTTGTCCATGTTACAAGCAACTTTTGACTCAACGGACGCGGGAATTTTAGCCCTAGATCGCTACGGTCAAGTTTGCCATTTTAATCAAAAGTTTGTGCAAATGTGGGAGGTACCCGAATCATTCCTTAACCCTCATCAAAATCGCTCAACTTTAGCTTTTGTGATGCGACAATTGAAAAACCCCCCCCAGTTTCTGAAAACTATCATGCAACTGTCCGCCCAACCCTACATCCCTACCTATGATGTGGTAGAATTTAAGGATGGGAGGATTTTTGAGGTATATTCTCACCCTTCTAAAGTCGGAAATAAACTGGTGGGTAGGGTTTGGAGTTTCCGGGATATTACCGAACGTAAAAGAGTCGAAAAAGCCCTACAAAATCGGGTAGAATTTGAACAGCTAATCACGAATCTATCCACCTATTTTATTAGTCTAAATACCGAGGAAATTGATGCGGGTATTCAAGAATCCTTACAAAAAATCAGCAATTTTATCGGAGTAGATAGAAGCTATATTTATCTATTTTCTGACCCAGAACATCAAAGCCAATCTATCTACGACTGGCGCTCTACTTTGATGTCTATTAAAGCCGAAAATAACCTGGTATCTGAGTCGTCAGAAAATGAACCCTTAGATTTGGTTTCGGTGGTTAAAAATCAAGTCAAAGTCACATCAAATCAACTTAATCCCCAGGTGATTCCTGGGATTATTTCATGGCTGAAAAAATATGAGGTTGTCCATATTAAATCAGCCAATTTGTCTGGGGACATTATTAAGGATCTGCAATCTCTAGAAAAATTCCATCAAGATACTGGATTGGTCGGTTATGAACATCCAGAATATATCCAGCATCAACTGCAATTTCTGACGATTATTCCTCTGGTCTGTCGCAAATCTTTAGTAGGCTTTTTGCGCTTTGATAGCCTCAGCTCTTTGGATACCTTATCTTCCGATACTATTAGCCTCCTGAAAATGGTGGGAGAAATGTTTTCTAACACTATCGAAAGGCGACGCACGGAAGAAGTGCTACGACAAACAGAGGCTAAATATCGCAGTATCTTTGAAAACGCGGCTGAGGGTATCTGTCAAACTACCCCAGACGGTCGCTATATTAGCGCTAACCCGGCTTTAGCTAGGATTTTGGGGTATGACTCACCGGAGGATTTAATCGCCAATTTGACCGATGTTAGCACCCAGCTTTATGTTAAACCTACCCGACGGGCGGAATTTGTAGCAGCGATCGCCAAAAGTTCAGTTATATCAGGCTTTGAATCTCAAGTATATCGGCAAGATGGGACAACTATCTGGATTTCGGAAAATGCCAGAGCCGTTTTTGACGCTATCGGGGAACTGGTTTGTTATGAAGGAACTGTCGAAGATATCACCGAAGGAAAAAGGGCAGCAGAAGCCTTAGAACGCGCCAAGGAAGCCGCCGAAACCGCTAACCGGGCAAAAAGTACATTTTTGGCTAATATGAGCCATGAATTGCGTACTCCCCTCAATGCCATTATCGGCTATAGCGAGATTTTATTGGAGGAAGCCGAAGAACTAGGATATGAAGATATTGTCCCCGACCTAGAACGGATCTATACTGCGGGCAAAAATCTACTGACTCTGATTAATGATATCCTGGATATCTCTAAAATTGAAGCGGGGCGGATGGACCTGTTTGTAGAGGCTTTTGATGTTTCGGGTCTCCTAGAAAGTGTTATGGGTACGGCTCAACCGCTGATGTCAAAAAATAATAACACCCTCACCGTCGATTGTCCTGACAATATCGGGATTATGTATGCTGATGTGACTAAGGTTAGACAGATTTTACTGAATTTGCTCAGTAATGCTGCGAAATTTACAACTGATGGGAAAATTAAGATAGAGGTCTCTCGTGTATCCTCCCTCCCCTATAGCCAAGAGTCGGGTTCGGTCGTAGAATTTAAAGTTCATGATACGGGAATCGGTATGAGTGCCGAACAACAAGAACAACTGTTTCAGCCATTTACCCAGGGGGATGCCTCGACGACTCGACGCTATGGGGGAACTGGTTTGGGACTGGCTATTAGCGATCGCTTCTGTCAAATGATGGGAGGTAATATTCAAGTACAGAGTACACTGGGAGAAGGGTCAACCTTTAAGGTGGTCATCCCTACCCGAGTCAAGGTGAAAACCTCAGAGGCGATCGCTACAACCCAAGATCCAGAAGAGTATTCAGCAGTTGATGCTTATACTGAAGGCTGTTTGAGCGAGAATTAACTGGGTAGTTTCCTGGCTTTTTCAGAAAAGATAACTGGTAAAACCCTCAACCTTAAAATTAGATCATGGCTAAGATTCTATTGGTAGAAGATAATGAAATGAATCGCGATATGCTCAAAAGGCGCTTGAGTCGGAAGGGTTATGATGTCTTAATTGCTGAAGATGGGGCAGAAGGGGTCAATTTAGCCCAAACACAAGCACCGGATTTGATTTTAATGGATATGAGTCTCCCCATTAAAGATGGATGGCAGGCGACCCGCGAAATTAAGGCAGATACTAAAACTAAGGAAATTCCAGTGATTGCCCTCACAGCCCATGCTATGGCTGGCGATCGCGAAAAATGTCTCGCTGCTGGCTGTGATGATTATGACACTAAACCAGTGGAATTCCCCCGCTTACTTGAGAAAATTGAGACTCACCTGAAAAATAAGGCGACTTCGTGATATCCATCTGTCAGTTCTAAGTTTAGATGAATGGTAACCCGGATCTTGTATTGATCGTTGATGATAATGAAATCAATCGTGACCTGTTGGCTCGACGTTTACAAAAACAAGGTTACGATGTGCTGGTGGCTTCTAATGGCTTTGAAGCCTTGAAAATTATGCGATCGACACCCCTGGATCTGGTATTGTTGGATATTATGATGCCACAAATGAACGGCTATCAGGTGCTGGAGTCCCTCAAGGCAGATCTCCAATTGCGCCATATTCCCGTGATTATGATTTCGGCGGTTAATGATATTGATAGCATTGTTCGGTGTATTGAACTCGGTGCAGAGGATTATCTATCTAAACCTTTTAATCATGTTCTACTGCGGGCTAGAATTAATGCTTGTTTAGAAAAAAAACGCCTGCGAGACCAAGAACAAGCCTATCTGCAAAAGTTGGCGGCGGAACAACAAAAGTCGGAACGGTTATTGCTCAATATCCTTCCTGCACCGATCGCACAACGGTTAAAACAGGGAGAAAGTACCATCGCTGATAGTTTCGCTGATGTGACTGTATTATTTGCTGATATTGTCAATTTTACTACACTCTCGGCTAATCTCTCCCCGGCTGAATTGGTGGAAATTCTTAATCAAATTTTTTCGGCTTTTGACCAGTTGGCTGAAAATTACGGACTCGAAAAGATTAAAACTATCGGTGATGCTTATATGGTGGTGGGGGGACTCCCTACCCCAAGACCAGACCATGCCGAGGCGATCGCTGATATGGCTTTGGAAATGCAAAAGATTGTGGTAAATTTTACCCTCAAACCAGGGGAAACTCTGACTATGAGAATGGGTATCAATACGGGTCCGGTAGAGGCGGGGGTGATTGGAACTCGCAAATTTGCTTATGATTTGTGGGGGGATACTGTCAACACTGCTAACCGCATGGAGTCTCATGGGTTGGCGGGGAAAATTCAAGTGACTGAAACTACCTATCAACGTCTTCGCCATGGTTATGAGTTTGAACCCAGAGGTCTCATTGACGTGAAAGGAAAGGGGGAAATGAATACCTATTTTCTGATTATGAAAAAGCCTTGACAGGTGAGCGTTGATGATTAACAGTTGATAGATGACGGTTTATTAATCTTTTGGTCTCGGACAGGACTTACCATGTTGACTACCCCTGAATTACTCGATTTTTCTAAGTGGCTGGGTATCGCTACCCTGGCTTTCGCGGCATTAACTGTTGTGGCTTTTGTGCTAAACTGGGGCATTCGTTTTCGCCTAGTGGGGATAACTGCTTTTACCGGAGTCCTCGCTGGCGGCGTTTTCGCTTTGGGGTTGGGATTATTTCAGCGGGTTGAAATTCCTGGAGCCGTCCGCTATACTAGGGTGTTTGATGATGGCGCTCGTCAAATTGTGATTGCTGTGGCTCCAGATATTACTGAGACTCAACTAGAGGCGACTCTCCAACAGGCTGCTAGTGACCTGTATTCACCCGGTCGCGGCGGCGCAGGACAAATGCCTTTAGTTATCCGCGCTAGAACTATTGTTCACCCTCAACCTGGGGTTTCGGAACCGATTTTTTTGGGACGGGTCCAACGGGTATCTGGTTTTGATAATCAAGGAGATGTGGCGATCGCTATTAATCAAGAAAGTCTCAATCACCTTCAAACAGTCCGCGAAGCTACTAACTAATTCCCCCCCCAATTCCCCCCCCAATTCCTCGTCTATCTACATGGTGGGGGGAAGGAAACCGGGTTTCTTTGAGAAATCGGGTTTCTAGCAGGGGTGATAGCCTCGGATGTAAATTTAAACAATTGAGAATGCTGGTTTTGATGGGTCTTTTTTCATCCCAGAAAATCAGTGAATTATAAAAAGCGATCGCCTCAGCAGAAGTGAGTATTTGAAATACTGCGATCGCCTCCGGTTCAGTGTCGAAGCTCAAAAAATAAACCGTATCATCAAATAAAACAGGTTTTCCCTTCAGGGGACTTATCAATTGAAACTCTAGTTTTTTGTAAAGCCCACAAATCGCGATTTTCCAAGGTTTAAAGGTATAGTCTCCTACCCCAAAAATAGCAAAACGAGGATGATTTTGATAAATTTTGCTTTGGCGACCATCTAAATTCGCCGCATTCTGTTCAAGATAATTCCAAGTTTGGGGCGCATGGTGTTTAATTAAAGCTGTGTCTTCACCCAGAGATTTTTGAGTAACCAGGACATATTTATCAGTTTGGCTAATCTTCCCATTAGCAATATCTGAACCTTTCAAAAGTGGAAAAATATAATCATCCTCCAGGTTAACTTTTTCTCCCCAACCATTCACCAGATCATTATTAACTTGACGAAGTTCCATAATTTTGGCACAATCATGTTTAATTCCCGATCGCCATTTAATCAAGGGCTGAGTTTCGGAATAAAGAAAACTCAGTTTTTGAAAAGTGACCATATCCGCAATCAGCCGATTATGAGAGAAACCAATCCTCTGGAAATCTGCACTTTCCAGACTGGGGAAAATATCACAAAAATAGCGTTTTAATTTACCCGAAAATTCACAGAATACAAAACATGATTCAACCGCCGCATTAAAATACTTTTTAGCATCAATTCTATAGGTGGAAAATTGACATACATTTTTTTGGCGATCGTGCAAATAGTATAAAATTTTTCTGGCAACAGAAGTTTTACAAACCATCCCCAGATAGCTATGTTCATAATTCTGCAACCATTCAATAATTTGAATAAGCATCCATTCCGATAGGTCAAAATTGCTTTTTCCAGTTAAAGCATCTAATCCTTTATATCCGAGAAAGTTGCTTTTTTGCGGCAAATTATTACCCGATATTAACCCTTGTTGTGAATTGGTAATCCAAGGCAAATTACCTATAACCAAGATTTCCCCCGACTGTTCCAAGTTTGACAACGGGAAATTTAACAAATCTCCATGGTGCAAAATAACTCGCTGATCATGTTTAATAATTGGACTATTTTTAGCTGCTTTAATATAATCAGGGTTAATCTCTAATCCGACAATTTTTGCAGCCGACTTAAACTGTTGAATCGATGCCACAATGAAATTACCGACACCACAGGTGGGTTCCACAATCAAATCTGGATTAACCCCTAAACTTGACAATTTTTGGCAAATTCGTTCCGCTAACTCTATAGGAGTTTGAAAATCTCCATATTCTATTGTTAATTTGCTTTTGATAACGGACATGGCTACTCAAAACGATAAACGGTAATTATACCATCTTCTTGACCTGCACGTTCAATCACTCTTCTATACTGTAATCTCCATTGTAAAGCATTGGAAATTGTCAAAAACCCAAGTTCAGGAGGATTAGCCATGATTTCTTCGGCAATATTTATGGCTTCAATTTCATCAACGGGGAGATTTCTATCCCACATAAACGCAATTAAATCATCAACATTTCCTTCATTGTGCAAAATTTCACGAATCCCGCGAGTCATTTGAAAATCGGCTGTTTTCTCTGATTGCACATAGATCACATTCAGAATCTTTAGATTAGCAGTTTGATTGTCATGATGATCTAGTTTGTCGTAAACAAACACTAATAGAGAATATCCTAAACCAAAAATTTTTTGTCTAGCTGACTTGAAAGGACAGGATGACTGAGGCTGTTTGATACTCGTCACTTTCATATCAACTTGAAGTTCCGGGAAATCAATACCAATGGCTGAATTTCCTTCTCTAAAATCATAATTATTTTTGAGGTAGTGTCTAAATTTTTGCTCTAAGTAAGTCCCTACCTTTTTACCATCTGTAATTCCATAAAGTGAAGGTTATAGATGTTGAGATTCTAAGATGGAAAATCTTTCGGCTTCAGAACACAGAGTTTTTATGGTTAAGGCTTGCATAGCGGATAACACTGATCACAGTAAAACAGGGTAATATAGTTAAGGGCGAAGAGTCTCCGGGAGGGAACAGCACACCCGGAAACCGTAACTGCTGTCTGCCGGGTCAATACAGTCGCGGTAGGCACAACGACAGTAACCCGGAAAGCTGCACCACGAACCGCCCCGCACCACCCTTTTGTCTCTGGATTCCAAAAGGTTAACTAAATTTTCAACATAGATATGCAGACCATTCCACACTCGACCATTCGAGGGGGCACCGCCAATATAGTGGCGTGTTGGAAATTACTGACGGGGGTGGTTCCCCTATGGCAGTTGTAATTAGCGAGGTCAGGTCATAACCGCATACGGTACAGGTTTCGACCTCGTTTTCTGTGTATTTGGTTTCACAGATTGGACATTTAGCCATAATTCCCAAACCTGATTTACAGCTAACTAATTATACAACAGATTGATCACCCTCGGCAATCTAAAGAAATCGGGTTTCTAGCATGGGTGATATTAAAGAAAAATATGCAGGTCAAAATAGACGATCGCTAAATAGGAAACTAGCCACAGAAATAGGCTGATTTTAATGCTGTTATCTTCGATTAAAATGCGATCTGGTTCTTCTCCGGCTGCTAAAACTGTGACGATCCGTTTGTAGTGCATTACTGCATAATAGACAATGGGAACGGTGATGACTAAGGAAGTGTTTTTACCGGAACTGATGGTAAATAGAGAATAACACATGATGGTCATGGTGGCTGTACTGTTAATCAAAGAGTCGAGATAGGGTAGGGTATAATGGCATAAAACCGGGCGCTGTTGATTCTTTTGACCGCGTTGATAAAATAGTTGGATATATGACTGTTTTGGGGTGGGATACAGGGAGTCTGGGGATAATTCTTCTAGGGATTCGATGGGGTTTTGTTTGTGGAGGAGAGAGAGGAGTTCCGATCGCCTTTTGGCGAAACCTTGAAATAGGGTTAAAAAGAAGGTACAAAGGGTAATCCAAGCGGTGGGGGTGTCTCCGACGGCGTAAATTCCGGCGAGGAGACGGAGGACGAAACCGAAGGCGATACAATTGACATCAAAAAGGGGAATATTTTTGAGTTTTAGGGAATAGGCGACATTGTTAATTGCATACAATAAGAGACAGGAAAAGGTGGGGATTCCCAGATGGTAAGAACCGATGAGAGAAAGGGTGATTAAAAAGATGCCGATCGCTCTGGCGGTTGTTAATTGTACCCGTCCGCTGGCGAGGGGACGAAATCGCTTTTTGGGATGTTGGCGATCGCGATCGATGTCTTGAATGTCGTTGAAAATATAGACGGCTGATGCCATCATGGAAAACAGGACGACCATTAAAATGCCGTTGGCGATCGCATTTATTTCTCCTAACTGACCCCCAAAAATTACCCCCGCCAAACAGAACAGATTTTTAGTCCACTGGTGGGGACGCAGTAGCTTGATTATATCCCCAATTCCCCCCGATTTGTCTGGGGAAACTTCCGCAGAATTGGGATTAGATACTCTAGCATATTTCGGTTTAATTTTCATAGGAAATTTAGGTTTAATTACACCCCTTGATTCAGCCGGATATGATAATTATAACAGTTAAGACAACTGTTTGAGCAACCAAAGAATTTTTTCTTTAACTGGTTTACGGTGCGCGGAACCTGCTTTTTCTGCCTGAATTTTATCATAGTTTTGCTGGAACCAATCGTAACTTTCCTGGAACATTTCATCATTAGAGTATTGGGGTTGCCAGCCCAAATTTAACAGGGGTTGAACATCGAAATAAAACTCTTTATGATAGGTGAGATAATGCCAGGGTGCGAGGGGGCTTAAACCGACAATATCTAATAGTCTCAAGGTGCCAATTGTCAAGGTAGTGGGGAGACTTTTTACCTGAGAATCAGTGGCGGCATAGCTAATTAAATGTTCCAAACCTTCCCGCAGAGTGCCAAAGCGATCGCTTCCGACATTATAAATTCCCGGTTTCCCTAAATCCAAGGCTAATAGGTAAGCGTCCATTAAATCCAGAGCATGAATAAACTGGAATTTGATATTTCCATCCCCGATAACGTAGACATTTCGCCCTTCTTTAATCCACTCAAATAGAATCTGAAAAATGCCTAACCTTCCCTCGCCCAAAATAGTCCGAGGGCGGATGACAATTAAGGGTAAACCTTGGCGATCGCAAACTTGACGGACTGCTAATTCTCCCGCCAATTTTGCGCGTCCGTAAATTTCCACCGGCTGGGGTTGAGTTTGGTTAGTAATGGGACATTGAGGGTCGCCAAATAAGGCACTAGAACTCATGTGAATAAAACTGCTCACCCCGGCTTGAGCGGCTTCCTCAGCGGCGATACGACTCCCTTCGACATTCACCTCCCAAAACTTCTTTCCCGACTTGGTAAGGGGGACTAAAGCCACATTATGATGAACGATATCAACGCCTTTCATGGCGGCGGCGACACCTTGGCGATCGCGAATATCGCAGTTAATATATTCAATATCCTGGGGGCGAGTGGGATCTTCCCAAATATCAAGTATTTTGACTTCTTCTCCCCGTTGCGACAACCGACGGGCGATCAGATTTCCTAAAAAGCCAGAACCCCCTGTTACCAGATGTTTCATGGACTACCGCTAACCTTCCAAATAATGACTCTGCCAGCATCGTAAACTAATGTCGCCAATTCGTAAAGGAATTGGATCGGCGGATAATTATAAAACCATAATCGGGGGGCGATCGCCATAGAATTATCAACCTTTTCTGGACGACAACCTACTACTTTTTGCACGGGAAAATCGCAGGATTTAAACATTATCCGACTTCGGAAACTGTGGGGTTTATTGCAGTATAAAATTACTGAGTATAGGGGCCAATATTTTTCCTGCTTTAACCAATAACGCAATACCCGCGCATTATCAAAGGTATCTAAATAGGTTTTATCTCGGACATTTTGGGGAACTAAAACCTGTAAATCTGGGCGCAATTGCTGGAGAAATTCCCCGGCATAATCTTCCTCAGATTGGGAATGTCCGAAGGGATTACCAGGCGCAACAAACACGCGAGAATTGGGTTCAGCATCGGCGGCTAACTGACAGATTACGGCTTTAAAATAAGGGGATAAGTTATCGACGGCTGCAGTGGCTTCTGTAGCGGTTAATCCCTCGGTTACGATGATATAATCAGCCATTAGTTATCAATTCCTCGGTAATTCTCGAACACCCATTTCAGACTACGACGCATTCCTTCTTCTAGGGAAACTGTAGGAGAATAGCCTAATTCTCGTTGGGCTTTGGCGACGGAACAGGCGATAGTTTTATTCATTTCTGATAATACATGAATTTTCTGCTGATATAATCCTAAACTCTGCAAAGTGCCATCAACTAAGGTGGCAATATCTCCGGTAATTCCGGGTAATTTTAAACGTTTGTGGGCGCAAGTTTGGTTAAATTCGGATTCTAGCAGTTTCTCGACTGTATCGATAATTTCATTCATGGAATAGGGGCGATTATCGGCTATCCAGTAGGTTTCACCGTTGGCTTTTTCGGATTCGGCTGATAGCAAAAGTCCTTGACAGAGATTGTCTATATAAGCCATCGATCGCAAATTATTTCCATCTCCTACAATGGGACCTTTTCCATCCCGAATCATTTGGAAAAATAGGGTTTGTCGGGGGGGTTGGTTTGGCCCGTAAAACCAGGGCGGACGGACGATAACGGTTTCTATTTTTCCTGATTCCTGCATGGACATAACGGCTAACTCCATCAGCATTTTGGATTTGCCATAATTCATATAGGGATGGTAGGGGGATTTTTCATCAAATAAATGATCGGGGTGGGGATTGCAACCACAGGGAGAATTAGAAGAGACAATCACAGCCCTTTTGACGCGATTGGTGACGGCGGAATTTAACAGGTTTTGGGTTCCGTTGACATTTATATGATAAAATTCGGAAACGCGCGGAGGGTGAATGATTCCGGCGGTATGAAATAGAATGGCATGATTCGCATTTTCACAAAAGCGATCGCAGTCTTGGGGATTTCGCAAATCTCCGACAATCACTTCAATTTTATCGGAGAGGTTTTTCAAAATTTCGGGGTCTTGACCGGGTAAAATTAGACAGCGAATAATCTGATTATTTCTGGGTTGGGAAAAAGCCTCAATATCTGGGAGTCCTTTAACTAGGGCTTTGACCAAACTGAATCCCAACCAGCCTAATGCACCTGTAACTAAAACTAGATCACTCATGGTCTCTCTCTGGTCCTCCTAGAATAATTAACGGAATTTCTCGTTGTAGGGTGACAAACTCCCCCCTATCAGGATCATAAACCCAAGCGTGAATAGTGGTTTCTCCGGGGGGAATATCCGGCGCGGAAAGTTCAGCGATCCAACCAGATTTTGAGTAGCGATCGCTATGGAAATATTCGGCCACCTGGGGGGTTTCCAAATCGATCGCAGTGTCGGCGAAGAAAAAGTCCTGGTCGCTATATGAAAAAAAGACGCGATCGGGTTGTTGGTCGCGATCGCCAAACGCCGCCCAACCGTTTAGCATAAAGCGATCGCCGGGGTTGAAAGTTAAGGTGGCGAGGGGGGGGTTAATATAGCCGTAAATGCTTTCAGGTTGGCGGTTAAAGCCGGGGTTAGGGATGCCATCAAGAACTACTTTAATCTGAGTTTCTCCCGCCAAAGGTAGTAATTCTGAGGATTCCCCTATCTTGATCCATGCTTGAATTGATGTATTTTCATACAGATTAAAAACTGCTGTTTCTATGGCAGCCCCAAAAAAATGTTGGTCAATCTCTGGGTAAGAAATTGCTGTGGCTTCTGAAGACCTGGAAAGTATCATCAGCTGATTATTGTCATTAACTAGCTGGGGATTAAGTTGTAATTTTCCGTGCAATATAATCCAGCCATTTTCATGGTTTTGGGAAAACACACCTGGGGAATTGTCCCAGACGATCGCACCATAATTTTCGGAACTCTTGATAAATTGTAGTTGAGGACTGTCAATAAATCCCAAATCATTTAAGACGATCGCTGTTTGTTTAAAGCGATCGCGAGAGGGGATAATTTCAAACCAGTGCCAGCAGTGAGGAGAGCGATCGTCCCAAACTTGGATCACCTTCAGACATCTGGTTATCTGCTGAGAAATTTGCCGATATTCTTGACCTTCGTTAATGGCATATACTGAATTAATTGCGGTTAGAAAAATTATCACGATCGCTACACCAGTTAATCCCCGTTTACCGGGAAGAAGGGGAACCTCTCCATTGGCGAAATATAACCCAATTTGTAACACCGCTACCCACAAAAAGAGGGAATTGCTGATATATCTGGAACCCAAAGCAAAATCTAACCCTAAATCGGTAAATAATGCGGCTTCAACCCTGCCAAAAGTGGTAATGGCTGCAAATAGTAAGGCGAACAATGCTAAACTAATCCAGGGGGCGACAGTTTTTAAAAATTGGAACCCGTTTTTTTGATATCCCCAGGCGATCGCACCCCCAAAGCTGAATAATACCAAAACCCCCAAAATATTGGCTAATGGCACAGAATAGAAACCTAGAGGCGCTCCTAATAGGGTGACAAAAAACCGCACCCAGAACACTGGATGATTGAGCAGATACAACAGGTTAAAGTTGCTGGGATTGTTGCTGTCATATCCCAGCAAATAAACGGCGGTAGTAATGGCAAATAATCCTAGCCATATCAGGCTGTTTTTTAATCCTGATTTGATGGGAGTATGGCTTAAAAAAACTGTGGGTAAAATCGCCAACCATGCTATAATGCCTTGGGCTAATGTGAAGCTGGCAATGAGGATGGGTAGAGTCGCCAAAATTAGGCTATTTTTGGCTGGCGGTGAATTGAGAACCCAGAGAGAAGTTGTCACACACAGATTAACTAGAAATATCCCCAATTGTAATCCCCACAGCCAATTTTGATACTGTCCTAGGGAAAACAGAATCAGACAGGATAGACCATTAATAATGTGGAATTGGCGGGAGTGCGAAATATCTGGATAACATTGGCGAGAAATTTTGACAATTAACATCCCGTTAAGGATGGCAAATAACACCCCGATTAAGATTTCATAAATCTTCTCCCAACCGGAAATAAATGCCAAGGGGACGATAATTAATCTCAGGAAAAAGTAGCGATGATCATTGTACATTTCGGCAAAATCGCTTAACCCAGCTTTTCCCTGGGCTATTTTCTCAAAGATGGTGGCGATCGCCCATTCATCCCAGAGGGGAACTCTCACGCCGTAGATAATCACAAAAGCAATTAAAATTAAAACCGGAATCAGGTAGAGTGCTGTGGTTGATCTAATTGTTATTTTCCGGGGAATTGACAACATTATTGATGGCATAAATCAGAACATTTTTGGCAGTTGGCAATTGTTGACCGGCTAAAGTTGGTCTAAAAATTTTAACGCATTCCGTCGAGCGATCGCCATAATCGACCCTTGAGGATTCACGCCAGGGGCGGTACATAACAGACTTCCATCAGCAATATAAAGATTGTCAAAGCCATGAATTTTGCCAAAGGAATCGACCGCACAAAGGCGGCGATTTTCCCCCATAGGACAGGAAGAAAACAGATGAACCGTCATCAAATTGGTACTCGCCGCCGGGAGAATTTCGGGGATGCGATCGCCATCGTCTCCCTTCAACCGCCCAAACCCCGACAAACTGGGATAAACGGCGATCGCCCCCGCCTCAAATAGCAGTTGAGACAACTTCCGCAAGCCGTCACCCAAATCCCGCAAATCCTCACCCGTGAGGCGATAGCGCACCAAAGGATCGCGAAAACCGGGGAGAGTACGCACCGACCCCCGACCGGAGGCGGTAATCATGGCATAATAAATCGCCATATTTTCCCAGTGGCGGTGTACCTCCCCCATATACTCAGGATGATCCACCATTCCCACCGACAGGTAAGGGGGGGAACTAATCGAACAGCCAAAACTGAACCGGGGGGCGAACTCCTTAACCTGATGGACGGGAACCCCCATATCAAGGGCGTTAACAGGTTCGGAAAATTGGGCGATCGCCTTAACCGTCGGATGCAGTTGTAGAGAATTACCAATATTTTCAGTAATCCCACTGCGCCGCAACAAAGCCGGGGTTTGGATAGCCCCGCCACAGATAAACACCGTTTCCGCCTCAATTTCGCCCGTATTAGCCCACAGAGTCCACTTTTGACCCCGGCGACCAATTCGGTTAATTCGCGTCTCTGAGCGCAACCTACACCCCGCCCGTAACGCGCGAGGAATAAAGGTTTTAGTCATTGACTGGCGCTTTCCCTTGGGTGGCAAATTCGGGTCATCCTGGGTTTCATAGCGAAACCAGCGCGGCACTTCTAGGGACTCCCAGCCTAACTTGATAGCCCCTTGGTGGAGTTTCAGAGAGGCGGCGGGGGGTTTTCCCGGTAGGGGACAGACAGTAACAGCCTCTTCGCAGGCTTGAAAATGGGGTAATAGGTCAGCATCCCCTAAACCTTCCACCTGAAACTCAGTCCGCCACCTCTCCAATACCTGCGGCGGGGTTCGATGGTACAGCCCGCTGTTGATTTCGCTACCTCCCCCCACACAGCGACCTTCGACATATTGCACTTTGGGGGTTCCTAGGGCTGCTGTTAACCCGCCATGGCGATATTTCTGCACCATTTCTTCCTGGGAAAAGGGCGCACAGGACTCTAGGGGAAGAAAAGCCCCTTCTTCGATAAGTAGCACATCCCGTCCGGCTTCGGCTAATAAACAGGCGGTAATTGCACCTCCAGGACCGGAACCAATGACGGCAATTTCACAGGACTGGGGTTCAAACATGGCGATCGCATTGATTGGAATTAACCAAAGATTGCCAACACAGTACCACTAAACTCTCATAAAAGCGCATCAAATCCCGACAGGGACTAAAAGGGGAATTTTTCCAGGCTTCGATTTGTTGGCGACGAAGCTGGTGGGGTTGACGATGAAAGGGTGAGGCGTTTAGCCATCCCCAGCAGTCGAAAATAACGGTTAATAGCCAGATGGGAAATTGCAGATAATCCGGCATTCGGCGATGTTGTTCGAGGACAAATCGCACGACATCATTATGATAAAATTCGCGGGTTTCCTCCGTGGGGGTGCGATCGTAAATAATTGAGTAACAGAGGGCGGAGGCGGTACTATTAAATAGTTTCGTCATGGCTATCAATTCGATTCACTCCTGCTTAAAACTTAATTGGCGATCGCCACGAAACTCAACAACTATGTTTCCTTACCGATATTTAGCACAGAAACCCCGTTTATAGGGTTTGACGGTGGGGGAGTTTCCCTGAGCGCGAGCCTACTACTACTTTAGATCTGATAACATATAGTCTAGTCGTGTCGCGACGGGTGGAATTGGTAGAGGCGATAATTTAAATGCAAAAAATTGTTGTTGGTCTTTCAGGAGGGGTTGATAGTTCCGCAGCCGCGGCTATTCTGCATCACCAAGGATATGAGGTGGTGGGGTTAACCCTATGGTTAATGCGGGGTAAGGGTCAATGCTGTTCCGAGGGTATGGTGGATGCAGCCCATATCTGCGAACAGCTTGGCATTCCCCATTATATTGTCGATAGCCGCGATCTGTTCCAAACCCATATTATTGATTATTTGGTCGAAGGATATGGGGCGGGGATTACTCCTTTACCCTGTTCCCAGTGTAATCGTGCCGTTAAGTTTGGCCCGATGCTGGGTTATGCTTCTACGGAGTTAAATATTAACCGCATCGCTACTGGTCACTATGCTAGGGTTTCCTATAATTCACAATGCGATCGCCATCAGTTAAAACGCGCCGTCGATCGCACTAAGGATCAGTCTTATTTTCTCTATGATTTAACTCAGGATATACTAGGCGCTGTGGTTTTTCCCCTCGGAGAAGTCCCGAAATCCGAAACTAGACGCATCGCCGCTCAGTATAACCTCAAAACTGCTGATAAACCCGAAAGCCAAGACCTCTGTTTGGTCGAGGCTAATGGTTCTATGCGCGCCTTTTTGGATAAATATATTACTGGGAAAAAAGGCGAAATTGTCGATCCTGAAGGTCGGGTTTTAGGAGAACATGATGGCATCCACCACTATACTATCGGTCAACGCCGAGGTTTGGGAATTTCTGCACCTGAGCCATTATATGTCCTGAGTATTGACCCCGGACGAAATCGGGTAGTAGTTGGCGATCGCGATCGTATGACTCAAACCGAATGCACCATTAGGCGCGTTAATTGGGTATCTATTGCGCCGCCCTCTGAACCTATCCGCGCCGAGGTACAAATTCGTTATCGCAGTAAGCCATTACCCGTAACCGTGGTTCCTTTATCTTCCGAACCAGACCCCCAAATTGGCACCAGAGTCCGACTGATTTTTGATGAGCCTATTTTCGGAATTACCCCTGGTCAGGCGGCTGTATGGTACTCCGAAGATTTGCTCCTAGGTGGCGGCGTGATTGAACGTCAGACCACTTAACCCATAACCCCAAAATAGAGGCTTGTTCTCCCTATCTTGGGGCTTTCTGGTACGGGGAGGCGATCGCATCTTGTTCGCTACCAAACCACCTTTCGTGTTATGTTTTCTAAGCAAGTTATCCGATTCAGATAGAATGCCGACAATTTTAGCGATCGCCAATGGGAAAGGTGGAGTTGGTAAAACCACAACCGCCGTCAATCTCGCTGCTATACTTTCGAGCAACTTCTCCACCCTCCTAGTAGATACAGACCCCCAGGGTTCCGCTATGTGGTGGGTTGAACAGGGAGAAATGCCCTTTGATGTCTCAGAAGAAACCAATCCTAGTCTCCTGAAACAGCTAAGGAAAGTTCAACAAGTCCAAATGATTGTCGTTGATACCCCCCCAGCCTTGAAATCCGAATCCCTAGCCGCCGTAGTCCAGGTAGCTGATTATCTAATTTTACCCAGCCAAGCCGCACCCATGGATTTAGTAGCCTTAATGGCTACTGTACGCGATCGTGTCGCCCCCATCAACATTGATTATAAAGTCCTGCTCACCAAAGTTGACCCCCGCAGTATTGGAGATGCTTTTGAGGCTCAAAAGTCCTTGCGGGAATCAGGTATTCCAGTTTTCCAGAATTTTATTCGCTCCTACAAAGCCCATGAACGCTGTCCCCTAGAAGGCGTTTCCATTATTCGGTCTCGCAGCAAAAATGCCAGAGAAGCAGCATCAGACTATCGCCGCGTCGTAGCCGAACTCCTGAGAAGCCTAACATCAAACCCCAATACAGACTGACATCCCCCGCCGTCCATGGGACTCGAAGGATGTCAGTAGAACCGGAAATTATTGGAAAAGCCTAGAGTTGTTTAACCTCAGAAGCCAACTTAGCAACCATATCCTTAGCGCTGCCAAATAGCATCATAGTTTTGTCCTTGTAGAACAAATCATTATCAACCCCAGCAAAACCCGTACTCATACCACGCTTAATCACAATAGTATGCTTGGCTTTATCTACATCCAGAATCGGCATTCCGTAGATCGGGCTATTTTTATCTTCCCGCGCCGCCGGGTTAACCACATCATTAGCCCCAATCACCAGAGCCACATCAGTCTGTTCAAATTGGGGGTTGATGTCATCCATATCATACAACTGCGGATAGGGAACATTCGCCTCGGCTAACAGAACGTTCATGTGTCCCGGCATCCGTCCCGCCACCGGGTGAATTGCATATTTCACATCCACCCCCAAGGATTCTAGCATATCCACCAGTTCCTTAACCGAGTGCTGTGCTTGAGCTACAGCCATGCCATAACCCGGAACAATCACCACAGAACGAGCATACCCCAACATCATCGCCCCTTCTTCCGGGTCGATATTGCGAACACTCTGATTGGTTGCACCACCAGAAGCGCTAGGCGCTGCCGCTGTACCTTCACCTGTACCAAACCCAGCAAATAGGACGTTGGTAATCGAGCGGTTCATCGCCTTACACATGATCACCGTAAGGATAATACCAGAAGCACCCACCAAAGCCCCAGCAATGATCAGCAGGTTATTCATCACCACAAAACCCGCCGCACTAGCAGCTAACCCTGAGAATGAGTTTAACAGGGAAATCACCACCGGCATATCTCCGCCACCGATAGGGATAACAAAAAGCACTCCCAGCACCAGAGAAATGCCCACTAAAGCCAGGAAAACCGGGACGTTGAAGGGTTGTACACAGATATAAACACTTGCCCCAACAAAGCTAATTAACAGGGCTAGGTTAAAGGGTTGTTGCAAGGGAAACAGAATCGGAGAGCCACTCATAATCCCTTGCAGTTTGGCGAAAGCGATGAGGGAGCCGGTGAAGGTGACACCGCCAATTAGAACCCCTAACACCGCTGTAACAGTAGTTGGTAGGGGGGGAGCATCAGAGGTAGCTAAATAGCGCCAGAACTCGCCTACAGCCACCATAGAAGAAGCGGCACCACCGAGACCGTTAAACAAACCGACCATCTGAGGCATATCAGTCATTTCGACTTTATAGGCGGCGATGCCACCAATAGCCGAACCTATGGCGATCGCTATCAGAATTGTGCCGTAGTTGAGAACCTGCTGATTAAGAAGCGTAGCCACGATCGCAATTAACATCCCAATAGATGCCAATATATTCCCATTGCGAGCCGTCGCCGGAGACCCCAACTTTTTCAGACCAAAGAAAAACAGGGTTACCGCCACCAAATAACTTAACTCAATGCCTGTTGGTAGAAAGTCGATCATGCTTTAACCTCCTTTTTCTTGAACATTTGCAGCATCCGGTCAGTAACCAAAAAGCCACCCACAACATTAATAGTAGCCAGTACCACAGCCACAATACCCAGAATCACCGTGATGTTCCAATCCTGTTCTCCGGCAATAATAATCGCCCCTAAAACCGCAATTCCTGAGATGGCATTAGCCCCAGACATTAGGGGCGTGTGTAGGGTTGGTGGTACTTTCGTAATCACCTCAAACCCGGCAAAAGATGCCAGGACAAAAACAAATAAAGCCGAAATCAGAGTTTCTGTTGTCATTCAATATCTCCAGTAGCTTGGAAAGCGTCTAGCTGTTCGTCACTGTTACCCAGTGACCCGGCCGCCCACCGCAGTTTCCCCCTCACAAAGAGGCTAGAGATGCCTGTGGTGTTTACTATTGACCCACAGGAACTCCCAAAGCCTCTT
Organism: Limnospira sp. PMC 289.06; assembly: GCF_032350395.1. Classification (NCBI taxonomy): domain Bacteria; kingdom Bacillati; phylum Cyanobacteriota; class Cyanophyceae; order Oscillatoriales; family Sirenicapillariaceae; genus Limnospira; species Limnospira sp. PMC 289.06. Next base: position 43,322 of record NZ_JARPLC010000002.1, on the reverse strand, counting down.
TAACCCGTTGGGAACGAATTTCGCCGCCGTGGGTAACACAGGCTCCATCGAGGATGTCATCTGCGAAGTTTAGATCAAGTTCTCCCTCCTTAGTTACCATCAGTTGTAATAAGGCTGAGAGGTTTTTAGCATATACTTCGCTGGCATGAACAGGCATGGAGCCTGGTATGTTAATGGGTCCCATGATGGTGACACCATTTTTCTGGATGTTTTTACCTGGTTCTGAACCCTCGCAATTCCCCCCCTGTTCGGCCGCTAGGTCTACAATCACTGAACCTGGTTTCATTTGAGCCACCATGTTAGCGTTGACTAGAACCGGGGCTTTTTTGCCGGGGACTTGGGCGGTGGTAATCACCACATCAGAAGCAGCGACGTGCTGGGTTAGCACTTCCTGGGTGTGTTGTTTGGCTTGCTCTGAGATTTCTTTGGCATAGCCTCCCTCGGCGACGGTATCTTCGTCTAGGGTGACATCTACGAATTTAGCCCCCAAACTTTGGACTTGTTCTTTGACTTCTGGGCGAATATCAAAGGCTTCTACGATCGCTCCTAAACGCCGTGCTGTGGCGATCGCTTGTAGTCCGGCTACCCCCGCCCCTAGAACTAACACTTTAGCCGGTCGGATAGTTCCGGCCGCCGTGGTCAGCATCGGGAAGTATTTAGGCAAATTCGCCGCCGCGATCAGAACTGCCTTATATCCGGCAATATTAGCCTGGGAAGATAGGGCATCCATACTTTGGGCGCGACTGGTACGCGGGACCATTTCCATACTGAAAGCTGTCACCCGGCGATCGCTTAATTTTTGGATCAGATCTGGCTCTCCCAACGGGTTGAGAAATCCGATTAATACTGCTCCCTCTGCCATTTTGCCAACTTCCTCTTCTTGTGGCGGGCTCACTTTCAGCAGGATATTGGCTTCTCCCCACAGCTTGGCTGAGTCAGTAATCACTTGGGCTCCCGCTTCCTCATACAGAGCATCCGAAAAACAAGACCCTTCCCCGGCTCCGGCTTCCACATAAATTTCTAAGCCTTGTTTAACTAGACGAGATACTACGTCCGGGATCAAAGCCACTCGGCGTTCATTAACGTTCAGTTCTTTGGCGATCGCAATTTTCATCAAAAACTCCTATATCTCAAATTCCGTCCCTTTTCGACGGCTTGACCAAAATCTTTTCGCGTTCTGGGTGGGTTTAGCAGTCTTATTTGTGATAATTGAGGGCTGACAGTTAAACCCGCCCCTACAGGATTCTATGATAGCGATCGAAATTTGATCTGCCTTGGGAAAGTGCGTCACATCAGAACATTTGTCATTTTTTGATGACAAGCATCCCATATTACAGCACCCCACCTCTCTGGCCGTCTGGGTTGAAGTAGCCAATCAAAATGTGCAACCTTTGCTACAACAAGCTAATCACTGCTACCACAGCAACTCGACACAATGATCATGATTGTGCCAGAATGAGTGTCTAGTTTGACATCATAATCGTAGTTGTTCCGATTGATTGATATCTTAGGTTTGTCTTTATGTCAAAAATAATCCTTTAACCATAAGTCAAATTGTTACCGCCGTTACACTTATCGCAGGAGTTTGTATCAATGAAAATCCGTTCTCTAGTTTCTGGTTTGACAATGACTGGCTTTTTATTGGGAGCTTTTCCGACCCTAGCTTGGGCGCAATCAGGTCCGGGTGTCACTTTGTTTGGTGGACCGGAAAGGGCGAATTTGCTCAATTTCTTTCTACAAAGTGGCCGCTCTGGTCGCTGGGACCGCTACAGATTAAGAATTCCGGCGAGACAGCTAAATATGGCTGTGGCTCTGATCTCGATTTCCTATCCTGAACATTTCGAGGGTAGATTTGACCCAGATCGCATTGAAGTTCGTATCGGTGATCAGTCAATTCCCCTAGAGGAGGTAATCTGGGATGCCGAAAACAATTTTATTGAAATCTATCCCGAAGAACCCATCCCAGCCGGACAGTCCTTGGAAATTGTCATCTCCAACGTCAGAAATCCTACCTTTGGTGGGATGTTCCACTTTAATGCTAATGTCCGCAGCCCCGGTGATGTGCCTCTGTTGCGCTATGTTGGTACTTGGGTCCTGAGCATTGATTAACATCTGCTGGGGCGGTTGAGTTCATCACATCAACGGCTCCTAGACTCGCCGCCTGATGTCTCTAATTTTAGCCGGTGTATGTGCTAAAATAGGGGATTGTGATTTTAACACTGATTGTGGGAGGATAGACAAATGGCTCAACAAACGCTCAAAGGAACTAGCCGTAAGAAAAAAAGAGTATCTGGGTTTCGGGTACGGATGCGGACTAGAAATGGCCGTGCAGTGATTAGGTCTCGGCGGCAAAAAGGACGGTCACGGTTATCTGTTTAAGGGAGTTAACTCACAGCAGATGGTCAATTGAGTTTGGGAATAGTTATAGCAGTGGTCAAAACCCTGAGAAGCAAACCATAGACTCAATCTGTGATTGATATTAGCCCTAGGTTCTATTCCCGGTGATGCACCCTCGCTGGTCTAAGTGTCAACTGCTATAACTAATAAATATCGAAATGTTGCCTCAAGTAAATCGACTGCGCGCTCCCAAAGATTTTAAGGCAGTCTATACTAGGGGACTACATCGTAAAACTGCTCATTTAACCCTAAGAGCATTAAAACGGTTAGTTCCGCCTGAGATAGATGCAGGAGACCCACCGAGTCGGTTTGGTATTTCTATAAGTCAGAAGGTTAGTAAGCGCGCGGTGCGACGAAATCTGCTCAAACGACAAATTAGAGCCGGACTGCGAGAGTTATTACCAAAAATCTCGCCAGGTTGGGATGTGGTGATTGTGGTGAAGCCAACGGCGATCGAGTGCAATTATGCAGAAATTCTGCGAGAATTAGAAAAGTTGTTAGTACAAGCAGAGGTTTTACATGGGCATTCGCGAGGAGAGCTTTTATGAAGGCGGGCCCCATATTGGTGATCTGATTATAAATTTACTGATCGGATTTACAATTATCGGCCTGCCTTTGACTGTGGGAGCGGTGGTGCGGGCACTGTGGCTGCGTTATCGTATTACTAACCGCCGGGTTTCTGTGATTGGAGGATGGATGGGACGCGATCGCACTGATGTGGTGTACTCGGAAATTGTCAGTGTGGCGAAAGTGCCTAGGGGACTGGGAGCCTGGGGAGATATGGTGCTGACCCTAAAAAATGGTAACCGTCTGGAACTAAGAGCTTTGCCGAGATTTCGAGAGCTTTACGACTACATTAGTGAAAAAATTGCTCAAAAACAGGGAAGACCGCCGGGTGTGATCGGTCAGTAACTTCAAATTCACCTGATAGGCTAGAGAGTGTTGATGGGTGGTAATGAGCAAAGATCAGATCGAAGGAAAAAGTTCCACCTGGGGAACTAAATTGTTAAAATTTGTATAAAAAATCAAGCAGCTAGGTTAACTATTGACGCATGGACTTTGGTATTGGGTTTCTTTCCAACAATTTGATGTTACCGATCCTGGATTTTTTCTACGGGATCGTCCCTAGTTACGGTTTGGCGATCGTAGCCTTAACTCTGGTGATTCGTTTTGCACTATATCCGCTGAATGCTGGGTCAATTCGGAATATGCGGCGGATGAAGGTGACGCAACCGCTGATGAAAGAGCGAGTGGACAAAATTCAAAAGCTCTATAAAGATGACCCGGTGAAACAACGCGAAGAGATGAGCAGAGTATATAAGGAATTGGGTAATCCTCTGGCGGGTTGCTTTCCATTACTGCTACAGATGCCAATTCTATTTGCTTTGTTTGCTACCCTGCGAGGATCACCTTTCTCGGATGTTAACTACACCATTGACCTGCAAATTTTTCCCCAAGAACAAATTGAGCAAATTCAACCGCAAATATATAAGAGTAAGGCTCAGAATGTTTATGTAGCAGATGGGGTTCACTCTTCGGTACAGGCGTTGATTGATACTGGTAATAGTTTGGCTGTGGGACAAAAAACCGAGGTCAAATTTGAAACAGCACAGGGTGAAAGTCTACGGTCGAAGCTCGATAGTTACGAAAATCCGAAAGTTAAACCCCATTGGATGGTAACTAAGGGGGAAGATAAGGTTCAGATTGATGATGAAGGCAATTTGGTAGCGGTGAAACCGGGTGAAGTGACTATCCAAGCCAGCCTGAAAGGAATTGCTGCTGATAAGGGATTTTTGTTTATTGATGCCTTGGGACGGGTAGGAGCTTTTGATGATGATGGTAATATCCACTGGGATATAGTGGGGATGATTTTGGGATTTGGGATTAGTTTGTATATTAACCAGGTACTATCTGGTCAAAATCAAGCTGGTTCTGGTAATCCTCAACAAGATACGGTTAACAAAATCACGCCAGTTTTATTTACGGGGATGTTTTTCTTCTTCCCACTACCGGCTGGTGTTTTACTGTATATGCTGATTGCTAATATTTTCCAAACAGGTCAGGCGTTTATCTTGTCGCGGGAACCTTTACCGGAGAATCTCCAGAAAATTGTGGAGGAGTCTAGCGCGAAAACCAGCACAAAAGACAAAAAAGACAAGAAACAAGGTGAAAGTGGACGTGCTTCACTTCCTTTTGAACCAGGACATTCTAAGAAGAAGGCATAAACTAAGCAATGGAGAAGACTCAAATTAGTCAAGGTCAGGAGTGGATAGAGGAACTCCTAAAACTAGGAGATATTTCGAGTAATGTGGTCCTGAAGCAGGAGGAGGACTCCTGGTGGTTAACCATTGAAAATCCCAATCTGTCCCCTGAACAGGCTAAAAATCTGATTGGTGATGGTGGTGAGGGACTCGATTCGATTCAGTATTTGGTGAATACAATTCTGAATTTGGGGAAAGACAACGGTGAAAAAGTGGCTTACACTGTGGAGCTAAATGGGTATCGTGCCCGCCGCTACCAAGAATTAAGGGCTTTGGCAGAAAATGCGGCGAGTCAGGTGCGACAAACGGGGATTGAGTTAGAAATTAAGTCTCTATCTTCGGTGGAACGACGGCTAATCCATAATATTCTCAAGGATAGTGAGGGTGTGGAAACTTATAGTCAGGGGAGTGAACCCGATCGCCGTCTAGTGATTAAAGCGAAAGCCTGACAAACATTTTGGCATGGGGAGCGAGGGCGGAAATATTATGGATGCTATTTACATCCCTCATTTGCTTAATGCACATCAGCGGACGGTGGAGTTTCAGTTTGAGGAGTTTATCCCGGATTTGGATACTCTGACTCCGGTGCGAGGGTATATGCGAGTTAGTCATAGGACGACATTTTTGGATATCCAGGGTCGTGCGGAAGCGATTGTGACTTTGACCTGCGATCGCTGTCTGAAACAGTACAACCACCGCTTGAAAATCAAGACTTCTGAGGTGATCTGGTTGGAAAAATCGGATTACCAGATCGCGGAAGAGGTGGAGGTGGCTTTTGAGGATTTGGTGGAAACTCTGGACCCTCAAGGGCATTTTTCTCCTACGGATTGGTTTTATCAGCAATTGTGTTTGGAACTGCCAGGTCGTAAACTGTGTGACCAAGATTGTCAACTACCTGCTGCACCGAAGCCGGTTTCGGAATCAGTAGATGCACAGATTGATAGCCGCTGGGCAGCCTTGGAAGCGTTAAAAAAACAATTATCTGGATAAAAAAGCGATGAGCCAATTTAACCAGGAGTTTGAATTATTACTGCGATCGCGCTATCCGGTCATTTATATTCCCACATTAGAGGAGGAGCGCCTGGAGTTAGCTATCAAGCAGATAGGAAAGAACCAAGGCAATCGAGCGGTTTATGTGTGGGATTTTGTGGACGGTTACAACGAGGGAAATCCTAATGATATAGGATTGGCGGTTCGTAACCCCTTACTAGCTTTGGAGTTTGTGGAAAAAGTGCCGGACACGACACCGGCGATTTTTATTTTGCGGGACTTTCATCGGTTTTTAGATGATATTTCGATTTCTCGTAAAATCCGTAACCTGGCGCGTAGCCTGAAGTCTCAACCGAAAAATTTGGTGATTATTTCCCCCCAAGTTACTATTGCTGAAGACCTCAGCGAAGTGATCACGATTCTGGAATTTCCGTTACCCGATCGCCCCACTATTGCTAAGTCGGTAGAAGGGCTATTGATGGCAACGGGACAAACCCCGGAACCGCGTCTGTTAGATGAAATGGTGCGATCGTTTCAGGGTCTGTCTATGGAGCGAATTAGGCGGATTTTGGCTAAGGCGATCGCTAATCATGGGGAACTACAACCCAGTGATATAGAGCTGATTTTGGAAGAAAAACGCCAAACTATTCGCCAAACTCAGATTTTGGATTTCTACCCGGCCAAGGAAAATATATCTGATATTGGCGGACTCGATAACCTCAAAGATTGGCTACTACGGCGGGGCGGCTCTTTTTCGGAACGGGCGCGACAGTATGGATTGCCCTATCCCCGTGGTTTGCTGCTGGTGGGGATTCAGGGGACGGGTAAATCTCTGACGGCTAAGGCGATCGCTCACCATTGGCATTTACCCTTATTACGTTTAGATGTGGGGCGGTTGTTTGCGGGACTGGTGGGAGAGTCAGAATCTCGGACTCGCCAAATGATTCAGTTAGCAGAGGCTCTCGCTCCCTGTGTCCTATGGATTGATGAAATAGATAAAGCCTTTGCGGGGGTTGATGGTAAGGGCGATGCGGGTACAACTAGCCGGGTATTTGGCACTGTGATCACTTGGTTGGCTGAGAAAACTTCTCCGGTTTTTGTCGTGGCTACTGCTAATAATATCCAATCTTTACCGCCAGAAGTTCTGCGTAAGGGTAGATTTGATGAGATATTTTTTGTGGGTTTGCCTAACCAAGATGAGCGGAAGGCGATTTTTGAGGTACACCTAACTAAATTGCGCCCCCAAAGTCTCAAAAATTACGATATCGATCGCCTAGCTTATGAAACGCCGGATTTCTCTGGGGCGGAAATTGAGCAAACTTTGATTGAAGCTATGCACATTGGTTTTAGTCAAAATCGTGATTTCACTACTGAGGATATACTGGAATCGGCTAGTCAAATGATACCTCTGGCTCGTACAGCCCGCGATCAGATTCAATTTTTACAGGATTGGGCGGCGGCGGGTAAGGCTAGATTGGCTTCCCGACAAGATAGCCTCAATAAGCTATTTTAGACGGGGAATAGGCTATGTCATTTGTGGCTCCCCTTGATGTGGTCCCAATGTTCGCTATCATCAGGTTTGATTTAGTCGATTGTTTTTGGCGATCCGGATCAGATAATAAATGTTTCCCCAAATACTATGAGTCTTTATGGCATCTTTAAGTTTTTAGTCGGTGTGTTCCTAGCTATCTTGATTTTGGCGGGTGCAACTCTGGCCGCGGCTTTGTACTTTGCCGCTAGGTTGACAGAACTCCCGGAAAAGCCGACTTTTGCTACTGATCAACCAGTGGTGGTTGAAACAGCCAGCACCCCTACTCCTGAGCCTACTCCTGAGCCTACTCCTGAACCTGAGCCACAATTAGAGGAGGGAGCCTATCGGGCGATCGTGGTTCAACCCATTGGGTTAATTATCAGGGAGAGTCCTAGTCTTAATGCTAACCGGGTCGGTGGGGTCGGATATCAAGAAGAGGTTATTGTTTTGGAAGATAGCGGAGATAGACAATGGCAGCGGGTTCGCGCTGCAACTGATGAGGGTCGCACGGGTTGGGTAAGGGGTGGCAATACAGAGCCTATTAACTAAATTCTTGGGGTTGATGGCAGATGTGATCTGAAACACAACTTTCACCATGAGGCGATCGCACTTAGGGTATGAAACCCATCACCAGTTTCCATCCGTAAATTCACTGATTTACTTGATCGCGATCACTGCCAAATCTGCCACACCTTGAGATTATATATAATACTTACCTATTCTGAGCATCAAAGCTCACTCATCTTTCGTAGCATCTCTTTCGTAGTATCTCACTGGATTAGTGCCTAAAACAAGGCCAACAATTCAGAACGCGGTTTTCATCAGATATAAGCTGCCCCTGGGTCGCCTTTTTTTTGCTCCTGTAAGCGGCCCTCAGCAATGACCCACAGCAATGATGACTTTTTCAAATACTAGAGGGAATTTTAATAGAGCGTAAAAATTCGGCACTTTCTTCGGGAACAGATGTATTAATATACATTCCGCTTCCTAGTTCAAAGCCGGCGGTTAGGGAAACGCGGGGAATGATGGCAATATACCAGTGGAAATAATCCGTGCGCTGTTCAGCCGTGGGTATGGAACGAATAGTATAGTTGAAATCGGGGTTATTTAAACCAAAATAAAATTGAGACATTACTACTTTTAGCGTTTGGGCTAAATCCGGGATTTCTAAATCCGTAATTTCATCAAAGGAAGAAGCGTGATTGCGGGGAAAAATCCATGTATGAAACGGGGAAAGGGCGGCGTATGGAATAAATGCCACAAAATGCTCCCCTGCGTAAATAATGCGATCGCCTGCTTTTAGTTCATCTTTGAGGGTGCGACAAAAAAGACATTCTCCCGTATCATCGTAGTAGCGGACTGCTTCCCTAGCGCGATCGCGCCATTGATAAGGAACAATAGGAAGGGCTGCAATTTGGGAGTGAGGATGTTCTAAAGAAGTCCCAGCACTTCCTCCGTGGTTTTTAAAAATAATGATGGTTTCAACTCTAGGGTCTTTTCGTAGTTCGCCATAGCGTTGGCGATAGACCCGGAGAATATTGCTAATGTCTTTAATATCCATCAAAGCAATATTTAAATCGTGGCGAGGGTGTTCGATTACTACTTCATGATATCCCACTCCCGACAGGGATTTAAAGATACCTTCACCATGACGAACTCGTTGACCAACATCAGAGAGAGCCGGATATTTATTCCCTACTACTCTCACTCGCCAACCACCATTATCAGCCAGTCGTAAACACTCTTGAGTTCCGGTTAGATGTTCATTTCCGGGACAAAATGGACAGTCATCTCGGTAGGTAGGTAAGGGTTCTAGTTTAGACAAGGGGGGCGCAAATTCATGGGGTCTTTTAGACCTTTCTGAGGCAATAATTACCCAGTCTCTAGTGATTAAGTTTTGTCGTAGTTCAGTCATTATATTTTCCTAAGTATGAGCATAAATAGGCGGTTTTGAGGGTGGTTAACTACGGTCTATCTGTTGCCTTTCTATCGCTTCAAAAAGAGCCTGAAAATTGCCTTCACCAAATCCTTGTGCTGACTGACGACGTTCTATTAATTCCCAGAAAAAAGTGGGTTGATTAAAAATTGGATGGGTGAAAATTTGCAACAGCATTGATGCTGAATTTGAAGGATGCCAGTCTACTAAAATTTGATTTTTTTTGACGAGTTCCCAATCTTGCTGTAGTCGGCAAGCAGCTCCCCTAGCCTCGATTGTATCATAATAATTTTCGGGAATTGATAAGAATTGTAAACCCTGATTTTTGAGAAAACCAACGGTTTCAATAATGTTGGTTGTCGTCAGTGCAATATGTTGTATTCCTGAACCTCGGTTAAAATTCAAAAATTCTTGAATCTGGGAATTTGGGGAGGCGGGTTCATTGATGGGAAATTTAATTTTTCCTTGGGGGGATGTCATCACCTGACTGTATAAGCCAGAGTAATCAGTTTGAATGTTAAAACTTTGTTCGGGGTTGAGTCCTAAAACAGAATTGTACCAGTTTGCCGCAACATTGAGATCACCTACTTCGACATTTAAGACGACATGATCAATGGCTGTTAAATGAATCGGCGATCGCTTTAGTTTAATTGGGTATTGACAGCCGGGAAGCCATTTATAGGGGGAAATAGCCTTAACTTCAATCAGGGAATGTTGCAAGGAACCCCAACCGGAAATAATTCCCCATTGACTAGCAGCGATCGCACTATCATGGCTTTGTACGGGTTGCAGAAGTTTTGCGCCGCCAGAAATAGCGCGATCTATTGTTTCGGATAAATTGTCTACCCGAAAGGCTATATCAGCAATTCCGGGGGGGTGTTGGCGGAGAAAGTTCGCCACCGGACTCTGTGGGTGGCGGGGTGAGGACAGGAGGATATAAATCGGACCATTGGCCATGGTGATTGTATGATCGTGATCATTGATGTTTTGTCCCACCTCCTCAAATCCGAATTTGTCGATAAACCAGTTGCGAGATACTATGGCATCCTCAACATAGATATGAATGTGGTCGAACTCCATAAATTAGTGATGACAATTTGGCCATAATTGAGACAATCCACCTTTTAGTATAAGAGATACAGACAGGCGATCGTGGGTAAATTAACTCAGTTCGGATTTAATAAACCAACCTGCCAACCTCTGGAGGTTTGTTTGAGGTGAAAGGAACCGCAAGACTCCAAAAAATTGGGTAATTTTTTGCTATGATTCAATTGGCGAAGTAACTTATTGATAGGTACATGATATTTGGTCATAAAATTACTCGCTAAAATTGAGACATCCACTAAAGAATTAGGGGATTTTTTAGTTATTTCTTTGATAATACTAACTAACGCATTTTCTAAATCATCGGTGGATTTGATTGGTGTCGGTGTAGTGTTTGATTTATTTTTATGGGCAGTCTTGGGTGGTAAGCTATCCGTAGAAATCGTGAAATTTTCATTAAATAAAGTTACATAAATTTGAGATTGATCTGAGATTTTATGTACCGCAAAAATCAGAGGGTTTTTGAGAAAAATATCCTGGACTTTAAAATCAATAAAGTGTTCAGCAATTACCTGGCTCAAAGTCAATTTATGTTGATGATGATAAAGGCTAGATATTTTGGTTAGCTTAATCCAATAGCAATTAGTGCGCTTTTGTTCAGCCACAATTAACTCTTGCAATTGTTGCAGCAATTCTTCCACTTTGGGAATAACTTTTTTGGACGATGATAAGGAATATTTTTGAGTCGTGCCATTTTGACTATTAAATACCACAATTTGGTCTTGATCTTTGCGGACATGATAAACAGTCAAACCGTGAGATTGTAAAGTATTACAGAGATGAATTAAGGCTTGATCTGATGAGCAAACCAGCACTTCTCGCGCCGTAGGATAGTGTACAAAAATTGATGACCCCACCGTTGCCATTTTGAAATCCGCGCTATCCTTTCCTGCGGGTACATGAATCAACTGATAGCCTCGTTGATGAAACTCGGCATCTTTTTTGCCTAAACTGCGCCAGTTCGCAAAAGCCACCCTAATTTGTAAAGGATAATGACAGATTTTTTCTAAAAACTTTTCGGCGTCAGCGTTTAGCTGAATATTTTCCGCATCAAGTAGTAGAATACTCGCTCCTTTATCAATCATTCCATTACCATTTAAGTTAGGAATCGAAGCATTTAGATGTTGGTTTTTATCGTAATTGAGGAGTTGCTGAAGTTTAGGCTTGAGTTGATTAAAGGTATTAGTAGCGATCGCTTCTGAATTTAGCAGAGATCTCAGATAAGATCTCACCCAAGATAGCAATACTTCGGGGTTAGGCGCTTGACCCAACCCGTGATTCAATTTAGCTAACAGTTTAGTTTTATACTCAGGTTGTTCCCAGGAAACACTCTGATAGCGGATATGTAAGCACTCCGGGTGCTGTTGTTGAAACGACACAACGGTCTGATAGATCAGGTTACTGATCTGATTAACCGCCGTAGTTCCATTATTCGTCTGTGGCACGAGCGACTTATGGGGCATACCCCTACACAAACCGTCAAAATTTGTTCTCTATTCTTTAGATTAGCATGGAGGATGGCGATCGGGTGGATCATCGTCAATAACTATGATCCCCCATCCGACTAATGGCTTAACTACTCCTCTTTTGGGGTCTAATCACGCACCCCAACAAGATTATACCCCTGACGTTGATAATGATATCATACTTGGGTATAATCAGGGGATAGGATCATCAGCAAACCTACGGACATCTAAGGGTTATAATCATCTGAGCCAGGGACTCTGGCTGTCCGGGACTCCGTGGATAGTGATTTCCCGTTGAGGGAACAGTGAGGCAATAATGGTTCGATCGCACCATAATTGAGGTTTGATAAGTACCATGATTAACAGGATTATGTCACAATAGAAAACAGTTAATTGAAAAACTGTAAAAATCATGGCACGAGATCTGCGGGGATTTTTGAAAATATTAGAAGAACGGGGACAGTTACGAAGAATTAGCGCCCTGGTAGACCCGGATTTAGAAATTGCCGAAATTTCCAACCGAATGCTACAGTGTGGCGGTCCTGGGCTGTTATTTGAAAATGTCAAAGGTGCCGCTTACCCGGTAGCCGTGAACCTGTTGGGGACCGAACAAAGGGTCTGTTGGGCGATGAATATGGAACAGCCCCAGGAGTTAGAAGAATTAGGTAAAAAACTGGGGATGTTACAGCAACCTAAACCACCTAAAAAAATCTCCCAGGCGATAGATTTTGGTAAGGTTTTATTTGATGTGGTGAAAGCCAAACCTGGGCGGAATTGGTTTCCTCCCTGTCAGGAGGTGGTGATTGAGGGAGAAGAGGTAGATTTAACTAAAATTCCCATGATTCGCCCTTATTCTGGTGATGCGGGAAAAATTATTACTTTAGGATTGGTAATCACTAAAGATTGTGAAACCGGAACTCCTAATGTAGGTGTATATCGCTTACAATTACAGTCTCATAATACCATGACTGTTCACTGGTTATCCGTGCGTGGTGGCGCGAGACATCTGCGGAAGGCGGCGGAAAATGGTAAAAAGTTAGAAATTGCGATCGCCCTAGGTGTTGATCCGCTGATTATCATGGCGGCGGCTACTCCCATTCCCGTAGATTTATCTGAATGGTTATTTGCGGGATTATATGGGGGTTCTGGGGTACAATTGGCTAAGTGTAAAACGGTGGATTTAGAAGTTCCCGCAGATTCAGAATTTGTCCTAGAAGGAACTATCACCCCAGGGGAAGTGCTACCCGATGGACCCTTTGGTGATCACATGGGTTATTATGGGGGTGTCGAAGATTCGCCACTGATTAGGTTTCACTGTGTCACCCACCGCCATGATCCTATTTATTTAACTACTTTTAGCGGACGACCACCCAAAGAAGAGGCGATGATGGCGATCGCCCTTAATCGGATTTATACTCCTATTCTGCGCCAGCAGGTATCAGAAATTTGTGATTTCTTTTTACCAATGGAAGCCCTCAGCTACAAAGCCGCAATTATTTCCATTGATAAGGCTTATCCCGGACAAGCGCGCCGCGCGGCTTTAGCCTTTTGGAGTGCTTTACCGCAGTTTACCTATACCAAATTTGTGATCGTGGTGGATCGAAATATTAATATCCGCGATCCGCGCCAAGTAGTATGGGCGATCGCCTCAAAAGTTGACCCATCAAGGGATGTATTTATTCTCCCCCATACCCCCTTTGATAGTTTAGATTTTGCGAGTGAAAAAATTGGTTTAGGGGGAAGGATGGGTATTGATGCGACCACCAAAATCCCCCCAGAAACCGAACACGAATGGGGGGAAGCCTTAGAATCTGATCCAGATGTCGCTAAAATGGTGGAACGTCGCTGGGCTGAATATGGGTTAGGAGATTTGAATTTAAACGAAGTTGACCCTAATAAATTTGGCTACGAAATGAATTATATTCAGTGACCCCAACCGTATATGGGCGGGTTTATCCGTGCTATTGACAGCTATTGACAGCTAAAAATAAGCCCCAAAACCCGCCTTTGATGAGTTGATTTAATCAAAAATCGCCCCCCGGTTTTTCAAGTCAAACTTGGCATTTTCCGAAAGTCCAATCGCCCCTTTAAATTGAGCGCCTTCTACTTGAGCATTAGTCAAAAAAGCGCCACTCAAATTAGCCCCTCGCAAATCTGCGCCCTTGAGATTAGCCTCTTTCAAATTCACCCCAATTAAATTAGCTTCCGTCAAATCAGCATTAGTTAAATCATGTTTTTGACCCCCATGATTAGAAATTTTCCAAATCACACGCCACTTAGGGTCTAACTGAGTGTCATCATTAATTAAAGTACTACTCAAATTAGCCCCCCTAAAATCAACATTGAGTAACATAGAACCACGTATATCTGCACCAATCAGATTAGTATTATTTAGTTGTGCATCTTGCAGGTTAGCATTACTCAGATTAGCCCCAATCAGTTTGCTTTGAGTTAAGTTAGCCTGTCTGAGATCCGCGCCAATTAGCTGGGCATAAATTAAATTGACACCACCCATACTGGTACTAAATAGTTGAGCCTGATTAAGAGAAGTCCCCATCAAATTAGCCCCATTCAAATAGGCTTTGGTCAAATCTGCACCCCGGAGATTAGCATGACCCATATCCGCATTAATTAAATTAGCTTCTATCATTTCTGCTAGACTTAAATTCGCTTGAGTAAGAGTAGCATTCATCAAATTAGCTTTATTCAGATTAATGCTATTAAGATCAGCCCCTTGAAGTTGAGCGCCAATTAAAATAGCCTTGTGAAAATCTCGCTCCCCTTGAGCATAAGATGCTAGTAATGTTTCAGCATTCATCTGGCTTTTATCTCCTAGTTAGTTAAAATTAAAGGGCAATTGTCCGGGTCGTTAATATCAATATCATCAATGAGTCGTGGCAGGTTAAAAAACACAAAAATATGCTACTATGGAGAGGTTTAAGATGATAATGAATTACTCCTCACTGGGTGTGGTTTCCTGGTTTTCTGTTCCGGTATGGTCGTCCACAGATTGGGATTTTGGGCGACGATTTCGGCGGGCTGATTTCATCAGTTTAACCTGATAAGGATCAGCATCCGATCGCCAATAAACTCTATGTCCTCGAATTTCCGCGCAGTGTTCCTCCAGACATTTTAACCAACCTCCGAGGGTTTGAATAGCTGATTTGTCATCCAGAAGCCCCCAGTCTTGTTCCTGACAGGTAAGTTTAGCAAACTTTTCATACGAGGGATAGTCTGGGGTAACGAAGGCTTCCTTAGCATAAAGAATCGGAGCATTAGCACCCTGATAACTTCGATAACTGACCTGGAGATCTCGCAGGTCGATCGCCATTTTGGTTTGTAGGACCGGATGAGGATTAGTATCAAAATCAGGATAAAATAAATAGGTTATTTTCGGCGTTTTAATATGAAATTTAATCAACGTTGTTCCTTCTAAGCGTCCAATCGTCTGATGGGCGCAACCCTCATACACCCTTAACAGGGGGTCGAGTTTCTCTAGGGCGCTAATATGAACCCAAAGGGAGTTTGGGCGCTTCTGACCTATTTCGCTATGATAACAGCATTCAGCAATTATATCAGGGTTCCCCATACTATAAAGCATGACATCAGCCAAAGCACAAGCCTTCTTATAGCTACCAAATAACCCTTTAATGTCATTTTTGACCTGTGCAGATAAATCCGACAATTTCGGACGTTTTCCAAACTGACTGAGGGCTAGATAAACCAGCAAATCTTGGCGACGACGATCTGCTACTTTTTCCCATTCTTGTGAGTTAGTGGCTTGCATAATTACCTTAAAAGCGCGTTTAATAGTTCCAAATTCTGCCTCAATTTCGGAAGTTTGTGGCAGTTCTGACCCCACCGGAAGCCGACCGCGATCGCACAAAAACTCTATCAAAGGTTGCAGGAGTTCTTGATATTCTTCAAAACGCTTAACCTGGACACAAATGCGGGGAGAAGAAACTCGCGATCGAAATCGGGAGGCGCGAAAATTCTCAGCTTCTGATTCATCTCTAAATACCAAATAAACACCCAAATCAATCGGGATTGAATCCACATTCAAAACCTGATCAATATAGATTTTCAACTCCTCTTGCTGGTAATACTTTTGAAAAGTATTGCGATTAGTAATCACCCCATCTCCATAAGCAATAATACCACGATCGCAATCATCAATCAAAATTTGCGCCGCCACAATTAACACCCTTTCCGTTAACTCCCAGGACCGAATTAATGCTTCCCGTCTTTCCACCTGACATTCAATCACATTAATCACATAACCCAGATTCACAATTTCCGATACAATTTGGGCAGTTTCTGGGGAATAGTAAGGGTCCCAACCTGCTGATAAATAACCGCGATCGCTTATTTGTTTTAAATCACCTCCATAACCACAACCATAATCAAAGAAACTGCTATTTTCCCGAAATAATCCCGCTTCCAGCGCCAGGCGTACAGGGCGAGATAAACTTTTCCGAATTATCGCAGCTTTGTGGCGTTCAATGCGAGGAGTAATCGTAGCTGTTTCCCATTCCTGATCAGACAGATACACCACCTGATGATCCTGAATCGCCACACCACATCTAACCAGATGATTTAACCAACCTTGGCGGGTTCCAATACTGCTATAAAGTCGAGTTTTTTTACTCAACAATCCTAGCTTTTCCTCCATCTGGGTTAATTGGTAAAAACTGTCATAAAGGGGATAGTCCGCCGCCACAAAAGTTTCTTTACGGTGTAGGATAGGCGGGTTATTGCTGTTAGTATAGTTAGAAAAATTTACTCTACCCCTAGGGACTATCACTTGATAACTCGTGGCTAAATCCGGGTGAGCATCTGTATCAAAATCTGGGTAAAATAAATAAGAAATAATCGGTTTATCCGTATGAAATTTAATCAGAGTTGTGGGGGGAACTGGGTTAAGCGCTTGGCGGGCTAGATGTTCATACAGGCGCAGCAGCGGGTCAAGGCGGTTAAGGGCAGAAATATGCACATACAGCGCGGCGGGGAGTTTTTTACCAATGGGGCTTTGGTGACAACAATGGGCGATCGCCCTAAGTTGATGAAGGGCTAGTAAAAGCTGGTTAACCCTCACACAGGCTTGCTGGTAGCTACCAAAAGTGCGATCGATTTCCTCATGCCACTGTGTCGAAAGGTCACTAAATCGGTTAATCTGGGGGGGAAGCTGAAATTCAATCGCTTTCTGGGCTAAGTATAAAATCAAATCATCGGCGGTGGGGTGAACATTTAAACCCGTTGTTGGGCGGTGATTGATGGCAAAATCCCAACTGTCACTGCTACACTGAATGACATCATGGTTGTTCATTGCAACTGATCTCCACAGTCGGACTATCTTAGCAGCTATTATATGACATAAAGACCTCCAGGAAAATTCCTCCCTTGTCTTTTTTCAAAAAGATTGCTATATATTTAGCAGTTTCCGCCAAACCTTAACCGAAATTTTAGATGATTGCGATCGAATATTTATCTATTGCCATTGCTATCCTGCTGTTAGCTAGTGTCATTGCTAGTAAAGCTGCCATTCACTTAGGTGTTCCTAGTTTGCTACTGTTCCTAATGATTGGAATTGTCACGGGTTCCGAAGGTATAGGCGCTATTGAATATAACAATCCCGAATTAACCAGGACTATCGGAGATATGGCGCTGACTATTATTTTATTTTCCGGCGGACTAGATACTAAGTGGGCGAAAATTCGTCCCGTGTTAATTCCCGGACTCACTCTCGCTACAGTAGGAGTCGGGTTAACCACTCTTTTATTAGGGATTTTTGCTTGGTTTATGCTGGGTTCCTTTTCCACCTTTAATATTGGCGTAAGAGGAATTAATTTAACTGAAGGATTATTGTTAGGGGCGATTATTTCTTCTACTGATGCAGCCGCCGTATTTTCAATTTTGCGATCGGGTAATTTAGGTCTGCGGGGAAATCTGCAACCTTTGCTAGAATTTGAATCTGGCAGTAATGACCCCATGGCCGCTTTACTAACTATTGAAATCGTGCAAATCTTGGAACAAGGGCAGTTCTCATTGTGGTCTTTAATCCTATCGGTGATTATGCAAATGTTGATGGGCCTGGCGATGGGATATGGCTTGGGCAAGGGGACAGTTTGGGCCATTCGTAGCATGAATTTAACTGCTGAAGGGCTATATTCTGTAATGACACTCGCTCTAACTTTGCTGACCTATGGTTTAAGTACCGTTGTCGGTGGTAATGGTTTTCTGGCTGCTTATATAGCAGGTTTAGTGGTTGGCAATTCCCACCTTCCTAGTGCAGGAAAAAATATTTTTAGTTTCTATGAAGCCCTAGCTTGGCTGATGCAAATTATCATGTTCTTAAACCTAGGATTGCTAGTGATTCCGTCCCAACTTATTCCTATCGCTGCGGTGGGAATAGCAATGGGTTTATTTTTAATTTTCGTGGCGCGTCCCATTGCTACCCTTTCTTGTCTATCATTAGTAAAGATGCCAATAAAAGAGAAACTATTTGTTTCTTGGGTAGGTTTACGGGGGGCTGTTCCCATTGTTTTAGCAACTTTTCCTTTAACCGCTGGTATTCAAGGTGCTAATCAGATTTTTCATGTCATCTTTTTTATGGTGATTGTATCTTTACTGGTTCAGGGTCTATCCCTATCACCTCTAGCTAATAAACTTGATTTAATGGCGGAGTCAGAAAATTAAAAATCTCAATTTGCGGGGTAAAATTATCATGAAAATCAACATATTTATAGGGGCGATATTGGCGGTGATTTTAGTCGCCTGTACACCCCAACCAAGTACCATAACAGGTCAACAACAATCGGGGTTAGAATCAACTACAACCGAAAAATTTACCGATGCGGCTCAAACCATTGATATTAGTGAAATTCAAGCTATAGCAGGACAAACTGTTTATATTCCGGTTTACTCTCATATCTATTTCCGAAACACCCAACAGGCTTATAATTTAGCCAGTACACTTAGTATTCGCAATACAGACCCAAATTCTCCCATCATTATCACTTCTGTGAGTTACTACAATACTGATGGTAATTTGGTTAAAAATTACCTTGATAGTGCCCTGAAAATGCCACCTCTCGCCAGCATGGAGTTTTTTATTGAACAAAGCAATACTAGCGGGGGTTCTGGTGCTAATTTTCTGGTTGAATGGGTATCAGAAAGCGCCGTTTCTGAACCGATAATGGAATCAGTAATGATTGGTGTATCAGGAACCCAGGGGTTAGCTTTTACCAGTCGAGGACAAGTAATTAATAATCAACCATAGATAATTAGATGGTTTTCAGAACCCCCTCGCTGGGGGAGAGGGTTACTTAACTACAGTCGATTAAAATTCATCCTCAAGAATAACTGCCAGAACCCGCTCAATGATATAATCGGGAGTGGTATTAGTATCTTCATCCAGCAAAACTACAATAGTCATTTCCTCATCAGGAAGATGCCATAAGGCTGATGAATAACCATCTATTCCCCCAGTGTATCCCCAAACATCTCCCCATTCTTTAGCATCCCAACTATTAACTCCTAAGCCATAAAAACCCCCCTCATTATCTGGAAACCAATTAATCATTTGATCAAAGGTATCCTCATTTAAGAGTTCATCAGTCATAAATAGGGTTTCGGCAAATTTTCCCACATCATAAGCACTGGAAATTAAGCCACGATCGCCTAAACCAGTGCCTAATTTTTCCGGACTGATGCAATTTTGACAACTCTTGTGTTTCGGGGGGGGAGTTTCGCGGTATTCGGTAAAGGTATCCTTTAAACCGAGGGGGTCAAAAATCCGCGATCGCATTTCTTGATACAGAGGATTTCCGGTTACTGCTTCCACAATCAACTCTAGCAAAATATAGTTAGTATTCGAGTAACAATGACCCGCGCCAGGAACCCCCAGAGATTCTAAATTATCTGCCAAACAGATAGCCTCTTTAGCCGTCAAAAACTGATTTTTTTCCCGTTGACTAGCGGCTTGTTGAAACTCATCAGTTTCCAGGTAATCATCTAAACCGCTGCTATGATTAAGCAATTGTCGAATGGTAATTTTATCGCTATTTTCAAGGCGATCGCAGATTTCCTGATCCAGCCATTTCGTCAAATTATCTTCTAAATCAAGGCTACGATTTTGGTATAATTGTAAAACCACCGTAGCCACAAAAACCTGACTAATACCACCAATCCGAAAGCGATCGCGACGCTGGACTTTATGGCGTTTGGTAACATAAGAAAAACCCGATGCTATCTCATATTTGCCTTCAGGGGTTGCCACATAAAGAACTCCCCCCGGCACATTTTGTTCCGCCGTCGCTTCATCTAAAAGAAATTGTAAACTTTCAGTTAAGGCCATCATCATTACAACTAGAGTGTATTATAGTTTAGGATTAGCTATAATATCATTATCCGGCCAAGGAATCACCTTTTGAGTCGCCAAATATTCAGCCACAGCGATCGCGCCATAGCGGTTGAGATGACTAGGGTCAGAGAAATAGTCATAATTATCCGACCAGCGCCACCCCAAATCGAGAAAAACCAAACCCGTTTCAGCAGCCACCCTCTCCATGTGTTCACGGAATTTCTCCTCATAGGCACTGCGAACCGGGTCAAAATAATGATCAGTTAGTGGCATATTGACAAATACCACAGGAATCCGAAATGATTGAGTATAAGCGATTATATTCTTCAAAGATTGGGTCTGAATGCCGTCTAATTGAAAATTTTGATAATCGCTATCATAATAACCCGAAACCTTAGCATGATTTTGATAGTAAATTTCCGGGTCAAAGCGCACCGATAAAGGCAAAAATCCATTGGGCAAAAATCTAGCTTCCTCCTCGGTTTCTGCCTCGGCTAATTCCTGTTGTTCCGAGGGGGTTGGCGGGGTAGCAAAGGCGCGACCATTAGCAATAGATTGTAAAACTGCCTTGAAGCGATCGCGCTGTCTATAGGCTTGGGATACCTGGGAAATTTGTTCTTGAATAGCCTGTTGAAACTGCTGTTGGTCCCACCTTCCGTCTAGGGCATTTTCCGTCAATGCTATCAAAGTTTCCTGAAGATTTGGGGGTGGTTCAAAGGAATCTGGGGGGACAATTTGAAAAGTTCCTTGGCTAATTTGTTGATAGGCTTCTGATGCAGAAATCGCCTGATAAGTCCGGTCTTCTCGACCACTATTTAGCGCCCGCACCCCATCAGCTAAAATAATCAACTGAGGCAATTGTTCAGGGGGCAAAATCCGCCGAATAATTAAATCAACAATTTGCACTGTTGCCCCATTTATGCCAAAATTAAACACCCGTAAAGGCGGATGACCTTCTGCTACCAATCCCCTACTCAAAACCTCTGGATCAATGCCTCGCAAGGCGCGAGAACTGCCGATAATTAGTATATCTGGGGGTCTTTTATGGGTGGCGATATATTGTTGATAGCGGACAATCTGTTCATCTAGTTGTTGGCTGCGGAAAGTCGGGTAAACAAATTGCGACAAACGGCATTGAGTATCATCAATATCACAAGCAGCAGCGATCGCCGATTTTCCTGGTCGGGAAGTAAAACCAGAGTCATTAAAAACCCCATCACCTTCACTCACAGCCAACACCTGTAAACTCGATAGCCAACCCGTGGGGGGGTCTTGTGTCAAGGTAGGGACTTGTTCCCCTTCAGTTTCCGCCTCCGAAATATCAGCAGAGATAGCAGTCATAGCAATAGAATCAAGCAGACTCCCCACCAGGCGATCGCTCTGCCAAACCATCAGCAATCCCAGTAGCCCACAAGCCACAGCCAGAGCGCGTTTCTGATACCTCTGAGAGGTTTTTTCAACGACAATATCTGGGCAGTTTTTACTGGTAAATAACTGAGAAGCCATCAAAACTTGGCTAATGGTTTCGCTCAGGTGATGCAGTGCTGATAAAACCTGAGATGATGGCAAATCACTATCTGCACCATCAACATTAATAGCCGGAGAAAATACCAACTGTCCGACCTGTTCTCCCACCGCCGTGGCGGTTAATTCTGAGTCGATAAAATCTTCCGAAGCAGTTAATGGTTGATCTATCTCCGTCGGTTTTAAGGAAATACCATAGCGCCAGAGGGGGTGTTTTTGACCCGCCCGCCGTCCATAGATGCGGACTCCTTCCACCCCTTCAATTCCTTGGGCTTGTAAAAATCTAGCGATCACGAGGGCGACGCGAGACTGAGAAGGACAAGTAGGCGCTTCTGTCATCACATGGATAAATTTCCCCTTGCGTAACGCCAGAACTTTAATTCCCCCGGTGGCGAGTTTAGTTTCTAGGTCAGGGTTAATCAGACGTTCAATTTGGAATTTAATCGCATCGATATCCCCTTGGGCGGCGAGGGTCTGGGTGGGGGTTTGCAGGTCGGGATGTTCAAAAGCAGGTAAATTTAGCCAATCAATCCAAGTCGGCTTTTGGGCTTCTTTACCTGTGGGGCTGATTTCTACGCCGTAAATAGTGGCGGCGCGAATACCTTGGGGGCCGATCGCATTTAAAATTTCCCGACAAGCGGTGACAACGGTTTCCTTCTGGGGGGAGAGGCGACGACGATGATTTTTCGTATCTCCTAATTGGTGACAAAACAGGTGTAGGGTAGATTCTTTCAGAGTCGCCCTAAGTCCAATATCTAGTGCCGCTAGTTTTTGATTAAGCAGAATGGCGATCGCCTCAGAGTCTCCCCAGCGCGCCCAATCTTTCAGAATGCGATCGGGGGGAGTTAGGTCAATCCGTAGCATCCAATCCGCTTTAGTTTCCCCTTCCACCCTTAGTAAAATGCAGGCATCGCGGAAGTCTTGCAGTTGCAATTCCCGCAGTCTACTAGCTATAGGTTCCGCTAATAGGGAAGGGTCCGGGCTGTAGGCTGACTCACACAGTACCCATAACCGCCGCCGTTTAGATCTCCATAGGGTTGATTTGTCGCTTTTCTGGTTGCGAATGCTGACTTTGACGCTGACCCCCAACCCGCCCATAATTTCGCTCAGAATACTGGCGATCGCATCAGGATTACCCCGGCGGGCTAAATTTTCCGGGGTTGCCACTAGGGCTGGTTCCACCGGACTATCGGGAGGGGTAGCTAGGTCAGTTGGTGGCTGCTGATTTTCCGCCTCCGTGTCATTAACCGGGGTAATGATGACCCGGGGCTGGTCAGAAACAGTAGTCGTTGAGGAAGATTGGCGATCGCCAATGAATGTGCGATCGGCTATATCCCCCAACCATTTACGCAGTCCCACACCCTGACCCTGATCTCCTGTTGACCGAGGGTGCAGTGCGTGTACTGTAGCCGAAGTCGGATAATCCAGTTTAACCGTCCACTCCGGGCGTTTAGCACCTGTCTCGCGACCCGAAACAAATATCTTATAAATTTTCGGCGCATCGCGGGGCAGCAAGGATTCTAGTGGCGTGCGGTCTAAAGCCATCTTGAATTGAGACACCACCACCGTCTCTCGAGGAGAGGGCTGTCCCTCGCACAAAATATGTAAATGATTCCCTCGCAACCTGGTCTGTACCTCAACCCCGGCTGTGGCGATCGCATCAATTGACCATTGCGTTAATCCTGAATAATCCCTAACCACGCGCTACATTACGCCAAAATAAGTTACAATCTACACAATTCCGAATTCCGGGTTCATGGGTACTCTCAGGCTTAAACTCCTGAAAGAACCAACTGACCTCGCTTCCCAACTCTTGGCAGCACCAGACAGGCCACTGCTTGCCACGATCTTACTGTTTTTATGTTCGTTTCGAGAGTCTAACCGGCTAATTAAGCCCCGACAATACCATTATACATATTCCCATAGTCAATTTTCCCAGGGGACGCGGTAGCGACCCGCCCGCACATATTCAGCATAACTCAGCGGCCTCTCTGACGGGAAGGTTGCCCCGGATCACATCTTCTGGCATAGTTAGCTTAACCAACTGTTGAGGCAAGTTACAGATGTCTTCTGCTGATGATACCCCTGTTTCCGACCCTATAGCCCCGAAAACCCCCCTTTTACCTTCCGATTTGCTTTTGGGGTTGGCCACAACCCCTGTGGTTGTGGCTTTTGCTGCCATTCCTATAGTGCAAGAGTTGGTGTTGAGTCTCAGTGAGGGTAGCGAGGAAGTTTTCCGAGGCGCGCGCTTACCCGTCCTCCATTTTCCTAACCAGGGAAGCTACTAGCCTCCCAACCTTCCCTGGATGTTTATTTGCCCCATAATTACTCACCAAATACAGGTAATAAATTCAGCAGCCCGAATTGATGAATAAGGGCTGATGGGAGGGGATATTTACCCTAGGGGGAAAGCCGATTACCTGGGGTAAATATATCTGGCAATATGTCCCCAAAATGCCTCTCACTGATTATAGCACAACCGGGGCTAATTTAATTGATAAATTAGATACAATCATCGAAAATTTGATAGTGTGATGATGGGAGTTTCTTAGAAATTTCTGGGGAGATATTTCACCGAATGTCTACCGGGCAAGTATAATGTTTAAGATATTCTTGCTAACTACGGAACAGGCCCTATGAGTTCACTGGTCCAATCCTCAGAACCAATCCCTAGCGCAGTAGTGTCATCTAACGTCACTGCAGGAGCTTCTGAACTGTTGTTAAGGAATCGCCTAAAAATTGTCGAAGATTTATGGGAAAGTGTCCTACGTCAGGAGTGCGGAGAGCAATTGGTAGATTTACTTCTACAGATGCGATCGATGACCTCACCAGAAGGACAAGCATCGCCGGATTTACAAGCCAATGTCTGGCAAATTATCAAAGAGCTTGATATCAATGCAGCCATTAGAGCAGCGCGAGCATTTGCCTTGTATTTTCAACTGATCAACATAGTCGAGCAACATTATGAGCAGCGCGAGCAAGAGTTAGCCTATGCTCAGATCAAACAACAAGGAGCACCAGAGAGTCCCGCCGACAAGTCGAATCGCTCCATTTTTGAAACTCGTCATCAGCGCTTTTCCACAGCCGAAGAAACACCAGTGGAGCTATTAAATCAAACTAGCCAACGCCAAAATGATCGCGATTTAGCCACATTCCATAACCTATTTCCGATGCTGCAAAGGCTAAACGTCCCCTCCCAGGTGATTCAGCGGCTACTAAATCAACTCGATATTAGGTTAGTATTCACAGCTCACCCCACAGAAATTGTACGCCATACAATCCGCACCAAACAGAGGAGGATCGCCAAAATTCTCCAGCAACTAGATACAGTAGACGAAAGTTATGGCAAAGTAGACAATAAAGATCCCGAAGCCACCGGGTTAGTAAAAACTTGGACAGGTGAACTACAAGAACAACTAACCGAAGAAATAAGGCTGTGGTGGCGTACTGATGAACTGCACCAGTTTAAGCCCACAGTTTTGGATGAAGTCGAATATAGTTTGCACTATTTCCAGGAAATCTTATTTGATGTAATTCCCCAACTGTACCAAAGGATTAAACAAACCCTACACCCGTGTTTTCCGCACCTGAAACCACCCAACTACGATTTTTGTAAATTTGGGTCTTGGGTGGGAGCCGATCGCGATGGTAACCCGTCAGTCACCCCAGAAGTCACCTGGAAAACAGCCTGTTATCAACGGGGTATGATTATAGACAAATACATTCAGGCTGTTGATCATCTAAGTCAACTGTTGAGCCTATCTCTGCATTGGAGTGACATTTTACCAGAATTACTCGAATCTCTAGATCGCGATCAGGTACAACTTCCAGAAGTTTATGATCAGGTAGCCATCCGCTATCGCCAAGAACCCTATCGGCTCAAACTATGCTACATACACAAGCGCCTACAAAATACCCGCGATCGCAATCAGAGACTTTCTACCAGTAACGAAGTAGAAAGGGAACGCGAGCGCATTGTCACCAAAGAAAACGCCGGAAGTCTGTACAATTCAGGCTCGGAATTTCTGAAGGAATTAAAGCTAATCGAGCGGAACCTACTAGCCACAGGTATCCAATGCCGAGATTTAGAGAACCTCATCTGTCAGGTAGAAATTTACGGCTTTTATCTAGCGCGGATGGATATGCGGCAGGAATCCTCCGTACATAGTACAGCCTTAAATGAAATTGTAGACTATCTGCAACTACTAGCCAGGCCCTACGATGACCTCACCGAAGCCGAGCGCACCCTGTGGCTAATCACAGAATTGCAAACCCGCCGCCCCCTAATTCCCGCCGAGTTACCCTTTTCCCAAAAAACCTGTGAAACCATTAACACTTTCCGGGTCATGCGAGAATTACAGCAGGAATTTGGTCAGGAAATTTGCCAAACCTACATTATCAGCATGAGTCATGATGTTAGTGACCTGCTAGAGGTGCTGTTGTTAGCCAAGGAAGCCGGACTGTATGATCCGGCCACAGGAATTGGTAATTTGCAGGTAGTACCCCTGTTTGAAACCGTAGAGGATCTTAAAAAAGCCCCCTCAGTAATGAAAGACCTGTTTGAGTTACCCCTATATCGCGCACTGCTTGCGGGTGGCTACCAAAAATATCAGCAGGTCAGCCAAGATATGAACGCCTCTCTACAGGAGATTATGTTAGGTTACTCCGACAGCAATAAAGATTCGGGGTTCCTCAGTAGCAACTGGGAAATTCACAAAGCCCAGAAAGCCCTACAAACCTTGGCGGAATCTTACTATGTCAGTATTCGCATCTTCCACGGTCGCGGTGGCTCTGTGGGACGCGGCGGCGGACCGGCTTACAAAGCCATTTTGGCTCAACCCGGTAAAAGTATTAATGGCCGCATTAAGATTACCGAACAGGGAGAGGTTCTCGCCTCCAAATATTCTTTGTCTCAACTGGCTCTGTATAATTTGGAGAGTGTAGCCACAGCCGTGATTCAAGCCAGTTTACTCCATACCGGGTTTGATGAAATTGAACCCTGGAATCAAATTATGGAAGAGTTATCTGTGCGATCGCGATCGTGTTATCGAGCTTTGATTTATGAACAGCCGGACCTAGTTGATTTCTTTGAGCAGGTAACACCCATTCAGGAAATTAGCCAATTGCAAATTAGCTCCCGGCCCGCTCGTCGCCAAAGTGACAAGAAAAAAGATATTTCCGGTTTACGAGCCATTCCTTGGGTGTTTAGTTGGACTCAGAGCCGCTTTTTGCTACCCTCTTGGTATGGGGTCGGTACAGCCATAGAGCAGTTTATTCAAGAAGAACCCCAGGAAAATATCAAACTGCTCCGTTACTTTTACATTAAATGGCCATTTTTCCGCACTACCCTCTCCAAGGTAGAAATGACCCTGGCTAAAGTTGACCTAGAAATGGCTCATCACTATGTGCGGGAGTTGAGTCATCCTAAAGATCGCGATCGCTTTGAGGATTTATTTGAGCGCATAGCCAAAGAGTTTAATCTGACCCGTCAAATGGTTCTGGAAATTACCGGACAGCAACAGTTACTAGATAATGATCCCGTACTTCAGCGCTCAGTGCGACTGCGTAATGGCACAATTATTCCTCTCGGTTTATTGCAAGTGTCTTTACTCCAGCGCCTGCGTCATCATGGAACTTCTGCTACTCCCGGCGTAATTCATTCGAGATATAGCAAAGGGGAATTGTTGCGCGGTGCTTTATTAACCATCAACGGTATCGCCGCCGGAATGCGTAACACAGGCTGATCATCTCCAGACCTGGGACATCTTATCAGTCGCCAACTATCACCAGTGGGGAGTTTAGGGGCGCGTGTCCTTAGACTTCCTTGCTACCACAGGAAAAACGTGCTATTGATTAGGGGTATTTTTCAGACGTTCCGGGGGCGGGTTCCGTGAGTTGACTGGTTTTTCCAATGGCATATCTAGCACCCGCCCCTACAGTTCACGCTATCGCAATTTATGTCTGTACAACTTGTACCTTTGCATATCCCTAGTGGTTGGGCAATTCTGCACAATTCTTTTGGTGATGTAGACCCAGTGATCGAACATGGCTACATTATCAATGGTGAGTTTTTTAATGAAAATTTGCTATCCGCTAAACCAATTGAGTTCAACGGAACAGACTGGGTGACAGTGGGTGACGGCTATCTATTGCAGTTAGGATGGTATCCTGAATATCGTCCAGAAGGCTGTTATCGCTTAACCGTCAGCCAGGGAAGTGGTGATCAAAAAATTGTGGTTAAATACGAGTCTAAAGAACGGGAGGAAATTCGTCAGGTCCTACAGCGTTGTTTGGGTTGGGTTTCCCGTCGTGTGGGTATAGATGAAATTGGTAGCCTACTAGAAATTGAAGGCAAACAAATTGATAAAAATCCGCTAGGTTTCCGGGGAGTCCGCAAAAAAATTGTGGGGATTTCCGGGGATAAACTCAATAGATCAACCTATAGTCAGGTGGGTTGGTGGTCGCCTGTTTACTATGAGGTTTGCAATATGGCTTATCTCGACCAAAAATCAAATCGGATAGACTCTAATGGCTTGACACCAGAGAACAAGATGGCATAATAATGCTCACCAAAAACTTACTTGATTGAGGAGATTTAAACACTAATGGTCGTGTCTGAACAAAATCAACAAGCATCCACATATACAGACGATCGCTTTTTTAACCTGCCCTTGTTCGATATCTTAATCGAGTTCTTTAATGAGGATGGTTGGGTTTATAAAGAAATCGAACATCGCCGAGTCGTGGCTTTGGGAATTGAGGGCAAAAATGGTCGTTTTGATTGCTATGCGATCGCCCGGGAAGAGGAAAAACAAATCACGGTTTACTCGATTTTTCCGGTGAAAGTACCAGACTATAAACGCCAAAATATCTCGGATTTTGTCACCCGGGCTAATTATGGCATGGTGATTGGTAATTTCGAGATGAATTTCTATGATGGGGAAATTCGCTACAAAACCAGTTTAGATGTAGCAGGCGATCGCTTAACTCCCGCTTTAATTAAGCATTTGATTTATACCAATGTTTCGACAATGGATAAATTTCTCCCTGGTATTATGTCGATTATTTACGGCAATATTTCACCAGAAGAAGCCATATCACGGTATTAATTAAGTGGGTCAGTAGGGGCAACCTTCTCTGGTTGCCTATCCTTTCCCACCCCAATAAACCTGACTAAACACTTGACAAAAAAGCAGATTTATGGTATGTCTGCTTAAAATCTTTGTTGCCAATCGTCACCAACCCGGATGGTCAAATCCGAATTAATTGCACCAGTAGAAGAAGCCCTAACCGTACCAAAACCGATATATTCTTGCAACATTTCAGCACTAGCTAAATCTCCCCCCTGGACAATAATCTGAGTCGATCGCATAGTATAAGGCAACCCCGGCACAACATAAACATTATTAAAGCCCTGCTTAAACAAATAATCCGCGACTCTTTCGGCTGCTTGTGGGTTTCCAGAGGCATTTTGTACGGCAATTTTAGTACGTTTAGACAATTCCTGATAACCCGATCGCTGTAATGGTCCAGGTAAGACAAACCCGGTAGAATCAACCCGAAAATATTGAGCCATAATGCGATCGCGTGCCGCGTCATCAACCACCCAATAACTCGTATATCCGCCCATGTCTCGCCCAGGTAACATCACCATTCGCACCTGTTGCGGTTCCAAATTCAACCCAAACTTAACCAGAGTCAGCATCTCCTCAAAATCCAAATTAGTATCAACATACTTCAACATCACCCGAATAATCTGAGGAATACGTGGCAATACATCAGGACTCTGTAAACGTTCTCGAATAGCCTCCATTAAAGCCTGTTGGCGTTGAATCCTGCCAATATCTCCATAAGCATCACTAC
The DNA here is from genome assembly GCF_032350395.1 of Limnospira sp. PMC 289.06. Lineage (NCBI taxonomy): Bacteria > Bacillati > Cyanobacteriota > Cyanophyceae > Oscillatoriales > Sirenicapillariaceae > Limnospira > Limnospira sp. PMC 289.06. The sequence continues at coordinate 13,888 of NZ_JARPLC010000002.1, read as the reverse complement.
GGAAGCGAGCAAAATGATCAGCCTGATCACCATCAATAGTTTGCCATCCCGGAGATAAATCAATCTCCAACTGTTGGGTATTATCCCGATAGGACATCGGATAGGGAACAAACACCTCCACCCCCCCCAACAAATTCACCAACTCCTTAAAAGCGCCAGTGCTAACTCGGACATAGCGGTTAATCTGCACCTGATTAAGGGTATCAGCTACCACCTCCGTAGCCAAGGAAGCGCCGCCCCAATAGTTAGCCTCGTTAATCTTACCCACACCCATACCAGGGATAAAAACCTCGGTATCACGGGGAATTGATAGCAAATTCAGATGGCGATCGCTCGGATTAAAATTCACCAAGATCATGCTATCACTGCGACCCCCAAAAACTTTCCCATCTTGTTCCTCGTGTGGTAGGGGGGGATCTATCCCCATGACCAAAATATTCACAGGTCGGGACAGACGAAACCGAAAGCGATCGCGCCATAATGAATTGAGAACCATCGATGCACTTTGTGGCTGTTCCGGTTTCAATGGAGACAGCAAAGCCGTTAGCGCCCCCAAAGTCGCCGAAGCGCTAGTAATGATCAGTGCAATAAAACTCAAAAATATTACCCGCAGGACTTTAGGTTGTCTTTGGTTGGTGGTGGGATAACTCATAAAATCGCCAATATCCTTTAATCTTGAACATGAAGTCAACTGAAGCTCAAAACTTTAAATCGCATGATACCCGTTATTCTCGCAGGTGGTAAAGGTGAGAGGTTCTGGCCTCTGAGTCGTCGTATCCGACCCAAACAATTTCTCAGTTTAGACGGTACTGGTCAAAGTTTATTACAAAGCACAGCAGAACGCTTGCTACCCTTGAGTAAAGGTGGTCCGGGTTTGTGGGTGATTACCTCCGCACTCCTAGAAAATGGAGTTCAGCAACAGTTACCCGATATCCCACCCGCAAATATTTTAGCCGAACCCCAAGGACGAGATACCGCCCCCGCCGTCGCCTGGACCGTCATTGAAGTTGTCCGTCGCTATGGGGAAGATACCGTGATTGGCTTTTTCCCGGCTGATCATTGGATTGGAAAACCGGATATTTTCCACGAGGCGATTAAATCAGCGGAAAATTTAGCTATCAGTCAGGATCTAATTGTCACCCTGGGGTTACAACCTCAATATCCGGCTACAGGTTACGGTTACATTGAACAGGGCGAAAAAATTGGCACTTTTGGCGATTTCACTGCTTATCAGGTAGCCCAGTTTACGGAAAAACCTGATCAAGAAAGGGCTGATCAATTTTTGGCTACTGGTCGGTTTAGTTGGAATGCGGGAATTTTTATATTTAGGGCTGGGGTGGTTCTTCAGGAATTACGCGCCTATGTCCCCGATTTGATTACCGCCCTGGAAGCTGAAGGAGCCAAGGCTTATGCTAACATTGAAAAAATCAGCATTGACTATGCACTGATGGAAAAAACCCAGAAAGCCTGTGTTTTACCAGTCTCTTTTGGCTGGGATGACCTGGGAGATTGGAATTCCTTAGAACGTCTTTTACCGAAACAAAATGGCAATGTGGCATTAGTCCGTCACTTGGGACTCGATACCCAAGATTCTATTCTGTATGGGAGTGATGAAAATGAGGTGATTATTACTATTGGGGTTCAGGATTTGGTGGTTGTTCGCGATGGTAATGTGACTTTGATTGTTGATAAGAACCGCACCCAGGATATTAAAAAGGTCTTGCCTCAGTTGGAGGATGATCCTGATTTGAGAGAACTTTTATAGGGAGGGCTGGCTACTTATCTGGTAGGGTGCATCTATCTTTGAGATGACAAAGGATCAATCTTGAGTAGCCATTGCTATAAGGCGATCGCTTTCTTTGGTACTATTACGGTTGATTGTTCAAGTAAAATAGCTAAAACAGCCTAGGAGAAAAATGAAAACACGAAAACTTGGTAAATCGGACATTGAAATCACCCCGATTATTTTAGGGACTTGGCAAGCTGATAAACGTTGGTGGAAAGGTATTGAAAAAGCCGACTTAATCCAGGCTATGCAGCAGGCGGTTGACCTGGGAATTACTACCATTGACACTGCGGAAATCTATGGTGATGGTATCTCGGAACAACTGATAGCTGAGGCGTTGTCAGATAGACGCGATCGCCTCATTTATGCCAGCAAAGTATTTGCGACCCATTTACAATATGACCAGGTAATTGAAGCGTGCGATCGCTCCTTAAAAAATCTGGAGACCGACTATATAGACCTGTATCAAATTCACTGGCCAACGGGTTCATTTAATACAGAAATTGTGCCTATTTCCGAAACAATGGCTGCCCTAAATTTGCTCAAACAACAGGGAAAAATTCGAGCCATTGGAGTCTCCAACTTCTCCAAAAATCAACTAGAAGAAGCCAGCCAATATGGTACTATAGATAGTATACAGCCTCCCTATTCCCTATTTTGGCGCGATGTGGAAAGGGAAACCATGGCTTATTGTGTAGAACAGAAAATCTCAATTCTCGCTTATTCTTCCCTAGCCCAGGGACTACTGACGGGAAAATTCGGAGTTAATCATCAATTTCATCCCGAAGATCATCGACTCAAAAATAAACTCATCCAAAACCCAGAACATTATAGCCGGGTTCAAGAAGCAATTAATCAGTTACGCCCCATAGCGGCAGACAAACACTGTACCATAGCACAATTAGCACTGGCATGGCTAATTTCTCAACCTCAAACTAACGCCATTGTGGGGGCTCGTAATAGCGCCCAAGTTGAGCAAAATGTGAAAACCATAGATATTCAACTTTCCCAGGAAGAGGTTAGCCAAATAGACCAAATTGGGCGTATAGTTACGGATCATCTGGAAAATGAATACCCAATTTTATGGAAATTTTGACATGGCGATCGCCAAAGCAGTCGGAAAGGGGAAATTCTCAGGGTTTCAAGAGAGGAAATGGCAGTTAGTTAACTAACCTAAAACTTAGATGGTCACAGCCAAAAATATCCGTTCATTACGAGGCTAGATGAGCTATCAAATAGCAGCATCAATCGGAAATTAAGGCAACCGTTGAACCTAGGTAAATAGACAATAACTAAATTGTCGGATCAGTCTTGAGTCAATGAATTTTCCAATCAGCCAAAGCTGCATCTAGTTAAGAGAAGCCGCCATAGACTGGGATGATAAAATTTCGCGAGATTCTTGTCGGACCTGTCCACTCATAGCGGCTACTTGCAAGTTAGCAAAAGCATTGAGTTCAATAGCATCATATTGAGAATTTTGGAGAATGTACCGGAGTTGATTTTCAGCTTCCAAGGTTAAATAACCAGTGGCGATCGCTTGTTGGACTACATCTTGAATACACAGCATAGTGAAATTACGGAGTTGTGATTGGTTTAAACTATATTTAGTATCGCTGTTTGTCAAGATAAGGGCAGTGATTCTGATATAGTGTCACTTGTGATGTTCGGCTGATCAGCCTATGATCTAAGTCCACGCTTACCAGGTGAGCCAGATCACGGATATCCATAATTTTAGGCAATTGTAGGCCTAGTTGATGTACAGCGTGTAGTTTTCCCCAACCTCTTGCCTGCCTGGATCGCCATAATTTATGATGAGCCGAGGGATGATCTGATCAGTAATGGAGGGGAAATGATGGCAACAGACGACCTACAACAATATCTAAACAGTTTAGGCGATCGCTACCCTAAACTAGGGCAGGCATTAGAACAAGCAGCAAAAGCCCTAAAAGACTCAGGAACTCCCATAACGGATCAGTTACTGCAAGGGTTGATTAACTATAACCGTGATTTCGCCAATTTCCAACAAACACTACAAAACCGGGGACAAACCACCGCCCTAGCCGCTAGATCCCTGGTAGAGTTACAGCAGTTATACCAAAAAATAACCCCAGTCACAGATGAGGGAGCCATTCCTCAGCAGGTTTTATCCTTGCTAGAGCAAATTCTCGGGCTGACCCACAGCGAACAGAAAGACTTTGCACCCCTACAACAGGCCCACAAACAGGCGCAACAACTCAAACAGCAAATTTCCCAAATAGATCTCAAATCAGACCCACGGGTAAAAGCATTGCTCACCGGAGAGCATCCCCTCAATATTCTCCTAAACTTGGTGAATAGGGGAGACCAACTCAATGATGAACAGTGGGCAAAATCGGCAGAAATTCTCGAAAATGCCTTTGGGAAATCTTTGGGGGTAGCTATTTCCAGAGGAAAAATTGTCAGTCAGTCGGGGGGGTCAACAACCACTCAACCGCCATTGAATGTGACAGCAGTTGAACGTCCCACGGCTAACCCAGATATTATCATCTTAGAAGAACCTACCACCACTACAGCCCCCAGTGATGTGATTATTGTTCCCAGTGTGGAAATTAACCCGAAACCTCTGACTATTGATGGACAAAATATTGTGTTTGGCAATACTGCCATTGTCGGTCAGCCGACAGGGAAAGCGGAAGTTAAACCGGGAAGTGTGGGGTTGCGCGTGAGAGTGCATTTACAGGGGTTAGGCGATCGCGATTTTGGCGGCGGAGAATATGCTGGCACTAAGGGTCAAGGTCGCCGCTTGGAGGCTTTCCAAATGGCGATTAATCCTCCGGTTCCGGGTTTGGATATACAATACATGGCTCATATTGCTCAAGTTGGTGATAGTCCCACCGCCTCCAACGGTCAAATGGTGGGAGAACCCGGCACAAATCGCCAAATAGAAGGCTTTGCGATTAAGCTCGCTGGACCAGAAGCCCCGAAATATGATGTTTTCTATAATGCCCATATTCAAAATAAGGGAGATGTTCCCGTTTGTAGTAATGGTCAATATTGTGGTACTCGTGGGCAATCTTTACGAGTTGAGGGGATAAAAGTTTGGGTAGAACCCAAAAAATAATCCCCCTTGGTTAATCTCCCTCTAGGGCTACCAGTAAACATAATAATAGGGCTTCTGTCCACTCAACCACAGCCCCATAGGTGTCTCCGGTATGCCCGCCTAGGCGGTAGTTTAACCAGATTCCTGTCAGAATAGCGATCGCACTTCCCCCAAGCAGTAGACCCACCCCTACCAGCCAGCGATCGGGTTCTAACCAAATCTGCAAGCCACTCAACCCCGAAAGTAGCAAAACCCCGGGGAGTAAATCCAAGGGAGAATAGCTCAAATCTTTGTGAAATGCTCCCTTTCCTTCTGCTTTCAGATAAGGATAACGAGCGATCGCCACTAGCTGTCCCCAGCGTCCCCAAGCAGCCACCCCCATCAAAATTAACCAGCGTGTGCCGTCTAAATCAGCTAGGGCGGCGGTTTTTAGCAGTAAAATAGCTACAGCGGCGATCGCCCCAAAAGCCCCAGTTAAACTATCAGCCATCACCTCTAAGCGTCGCTTCTTGTCAGTCACCGCCAACCCATCAGCAGTATCCATCGCCCCATCTAAATGCAGTCCCCCGGTAATGGCAATCCAACCTACCACTACCAAAGCCGCCCGCGTTAATACCGGACAGCCCAACAACTGCAAACCTATGTCAGCCAGCCCTAACAATCCCCCAATCATTAACCCCATTACCGGCGCGAGTCTCGCAATTCCCCGAAACTCCAACGTCCAAGACGGAGGAATAGGTAAGCAGGTATAGAAAGCCACAGCAGCAGCTAAAGCCGCTCGTAGCTGTTCCATATACCTAATGAGCGATCGCCAGACTGTCTCAAAACCCATAAAACTTAAACTTAAATTTTGCCATAGCTCTATAATATTTCTTAGCTTATGCCACAATTGAGATGAAACCTGTTGGGGTCTAAACATATACTCTAATACCGCCCAGATAGTTCTCCTGGCTACGGAAAGTCAAAAGTCAAGAAATATCAAGAAAATCTGGTCAGATCAACTTTCACAGTCCTAGCTTTGCTACAATTGTGTATAAAGTTAGATCTCCAACACACCCAAGCTGAAATATAATCTCAGCCACCGGGTTATCGGTAGATTTCTGAGAAGAATGCAAGTGGCGAGACAATCTAAGTAGTACAATTACTCTGTTTTTCTCAAAACTTGCTTCGTTAAGCCTTACACGGTCAACGGTTCAGGGAAAAAATCTGTCATACCTAGGGTGCTAAATTGTCCTAAACTCTCTGCGTGAAACTGACCTTATAACTATCGGCTTAACTAGGTAAAGGTGCCAGGTGGCGGTTTTGGTTTAGGAGAAACTATAAAACTAGAGGCTTTTGCTCTATGAGTTACGATCAATTAAATTGCAGGGTGTCTGCTCCATGTATTATCGATACCGGAATCGTTGTTAACAAGCGCGATATGCAGAAGTTGCTGGTTGACCTCGGTAGGGTTCGCTATATACATATCCAAGACAGCCAGGTAAAAAGTCAAGGCGAAGGTCATATCCTGGAAGTGTTTGCGGATCAACAGCAGGCTACTCTCATTGCTAACCATGCTTTGTATTTGAATGTTTACAGTTTTGATTATCTCGAACTGAAACAATCCTCCGATAATGAAACCTATTTCGACTTAGTGCAAGATGGGCGATTACTGCGATTAGTTCCCCTGTCTAATCCTTTACAAGACCAGGCGACAAGGAATTTACAAGCCGCCGCCTTTGATGCGGTCATGGATCAAGTCCTATCAAATAACTGGGATACCCCCATTGATGATGATGATTGTCCCTTTTAATTGTCATCAATTGATATGATTTTCTCAGTTTTGTAGTTTAACTTCATGCCCGAATCATTTTCGTTTCAAATACAGGCTCGCTGCACTCAAACTCAAGCGAGGGCAGGGGTTTTTGTCACTCCCCATGGTATCGTGGAAACTCCCCGATTTATGCCAGTGGGAACCTTGGCTAATGTCAAAACTTTGACTCCGGCTCAACTCCTGGATACGGGCGCTCAGATGGTGCTATCCAATACTTATCATTTGCACCTACAACCAGGGGAAAAAATTGTGGCGGCGGCGGGGGGACTACATAAGTTTATGGGCTGGAATGGTCCGATATTAACGGATTCAGGAGGTTTTCAGGTTTTTAGTCTCAGTGAAATGCGGACGGTGACAGAAGCGGGGGTGCGGTTTCGATCGCCTCACGATGGAGCAATTATTGAATTGTCCCCAGAACGCTCCATTGAGATCCAAAATCAATTGGGGGCTGATGTGATTATGGCCTTTGATGAGTGCCCCCCTTATCCGGCTTCTAGGGAAGATGTGATCGCAGCCACCGATCGCACTGTTAGATGGCTAGAACGCTGCATAGCTGCTCATAACCGACCAGAGGCAGCCCTGTTTGGTATCGTACAAGGGGGAGTTTACCCAGATTTACGGGTGGCAGCAGCTAAAAAATTAGTAGAATTTGATTTGCCAGGTTATGCCATTGGCGGGGTGAGTGTCGGTGAACCTACCGATTTAATGGAAATGGTGGTTCGTGTCACTACCCCCATTTTGCCAGACCATAAGCCTAGATATTTGATGGGGATAGGAACTTACCGGGAAATGGCACAGGCGATCGCATCTGGTATAGATTTATTTGATTGTGTCATTCCTACCCGTTTGGCTCGTCATGGGGCGGCTTTGGTGGCCGGAGAACGCTGGAATTTGAAAAATGCCCAATTTCGAGAGGACTTTCGCCCCCTCGACCCCAGTTGTCCTTGTTACACTTGCCAAAATTTTAGCCGCGCCTATATTAGTCATCTGGTACGCGCTAAGGAACTTTTAGCCTATACTCTCCTGAGTATTCATAATGTTACTGAACTGATTAGGTTTACTACCCGTATCCGAGACGCGATTTTGAGCGATCGCATGACTGACGAGTTCGGACAATATTTGCAAGTTGATTGCTAACCATAGCCCGATCATCTCAGAAATTATCGCTTAAATGAGAATTGTCGCAAAGATTTGTTAAAATTCTGTAAGCCATATTTTTAGTAAGAGGTTAATTGATTCATGGAAGCAGCACTGCTATTGGCAAAACTGCCAGAAGCCTACTCGATTTTTAGCCCGGTTGTTGATATTTTGCCCGTTATTCCCGTCTTTTTCCTGCTGTTGGCTTTTGTGTGGCAAGCTGCTGTCGGTTTCCGATAAGCCCAAACCCGCTCAGGCTATCGGTCCTATAGTGGGTGTGTGGTGTGTGAAATCCCACAGCCTAGCGTGCCGATAGCCCCTTGGAATTCCATCAATGGGCATAAGCTAGAATATTAAGCGCCCACTTCATTTAACTTATGTCATGATGTTGCTAGGTTGAGGTGGTCTGGATCAGGATTTCAGAAATAAAGTTGTTATGCGTACTAATGCGATCGCCCTGTGCAAGTCTGTTGTTATATTGACAACTATAGTTTTAACTCAGGCAGTCCCCCCGTCTGTGGTAGCCCGGTCTTCTCCAGGGGTTGTTAGTCAAATCACCGCTAAAGAGTTTTTTGATCGCGGTGTCGCCCGTTACCAACGGGGAGATAAACAAGGGGCGATCGCTGATTTTACCCAAGCTATTCGCTTGAACCGTAACTATGCCCTCGCTTACTATAACCGGGGAGTGGTAAGGTTTAAGAGTGGCAATAACTTGACTGAGGCGATCGCTGATTTTACCCAAGCTATCCGCCTTAATCCTGAATATGTTGATGCCTACTATAATCGTGCCATTGCCCGTGTCAAAGTTCAACAATACTGGCCGGCTATTGATGATATTACCCAGGTGATCAGGCTCGACCCCTCTCATGATCGGGCTTTCTATCTGCGGGGATTAATTTATTCGGAAAATCTTAAAGATTATCAAACGGGGATTAATGATTTTACTGAAGCGATCCGCCTTAACCCCGGAAACCCAGCACCCTATTTTAAGCGCGGGAATGCTCGCTATCGCATTGGCGATCGTGAAAGGGCTATTGATGACTATAACAAAGCCATTGAGATCAACCCATCAGACCCAGAACCTTATTATAACCGAGCCATCAGTCGCTACCAAATTGGCGATCGCCAAGGCGCTATCTTTGACCTACAGAAGTCCGCAGACCTATATATGGATTTGGGTAATTTCGAGAAATACCAAAAGGCGATCGATACCTTAGAAAAATTTGGTAATTAATTCCCCTAGCGCGAACCTAGCAACACACCTTTACCGAATCTTTACAAACTTTCGGCAAATTTTACCAAAGTTTTATAGACTTGGTGTTATGTTTTGCCTAGAATGTGGGTAGACGGGTGTTAGATACTTAACCTTAGTGTCCGTCTGACTCCTGTACCACAGGACAGACATGGGGACTAAACAAAGAACTATCGCATCTATTATAGCATTTTTCCCGGTTTCCTGTCGTCATGGGCTGGGTTTAGGGACATATTTTAAGGATTTGATCAGACCTATCAGTTCTGATCAGTTTTGGTCGTGCCAGTCTCAAGGGTCAGTGTTCGCTGTGTTTGTTGGTAGGTAAAAATTAATTCTTGATGAGGATAGAGAAATTACCGTGATGAATTATGGGTTCACCCACTATCATCAGACGACCTTGGACGAGCAACTCCTGTACAACCACTTGCAAAAGTTGGTTGGGGTGTCGTCCCCACAGGAGATGCTTGCTTCTTTTCGTGGTCTGTTTTTGGGTGAACAGGAATATCAAGTCACGGAAGTTTGGCAAGCCTTGGAAAGAATTGTTGATTCCGAATCAGTCCGCGATCGCTTTCCGTTTATAATTAACCGCTGCTGCTATATTTTGGTGAACCAATGGCAGAAGCAGTCCCGTCTACAGTGGGCTATTCCAGAACTGATTGATATACTGCTCATACAACCGACTACTTTACCCTCTTCCTGGACCGCTCATCGTTTGCGTAGATTACTCTACAAATTTGTGCAAACTGACCAATATCAGGCACTACGTCGGCTCGCTAATGCTTTTCAAGATAGCACCAAACCCGAACCAGATTGTCAACCCAAGCTAGAAAATTTGATTGTTCGTTATCCCTATCTGTACGAACATTGTTTTTTGACCGATCATAGTGAAATTGATCAACGTCAGCAAATTCGGAAAATGCAGGAGGCGGCGGGACGGAAATTTGATCGCGACTTGTATCAATACATTAGCTATCAACAAAAAACCACCCTCCAGGAATTGGGGGTAAATCCTCCCCATAATCCTACCCTATTGAGCGATCGCCAACTTAGCCAAGCTATTGACCACTTTACCGGACAAGTAGATGGGGGATACACCTATAACGAGTCCTCTCGACTATTTCTGAAACAGAGTAGTAAAGCCGGTTCATATCATAGTTTTAAAGGGGATCTATATGAGTATTTAACTAGCTCTATGGATGGTAAATATGCTAACCGTTACTTTAAAAGGCGGCTGGAGCAAACCCTAAAAAATACCCTATCCCACAATGATTCTCATAGCGTCAACAGTAGTCTAGTTGCCGGAACCTGTAAAAGGCTATTAGATTTTTTGGTAGTTGAAAGTCCGCAAAAACCTCAGCATTTTGTCTTAATTGACCTCACCAATAACCTCGGTGTAACTAACGTCATGGGTTTAATGCTAAAAATTGTTCTGGTATGTCGGCAGACCAAACGAGAACTAGAAAAACGATTTGCTGTGTTATTTACCCATTATAGCAATTTTGAACGACCCCAAGTCGTTTGGCTGATTGAGTCCCTGGAAAATCTGAATATTGCTTTTAGCACTCATTTCGGAGCATCAGCTATGCGATCGCTCAAGATTTCCTAGACAGATTGGCGAGGGAGAAGGAATCATGATCAACCCTCTCCCCAACGAACAATATCGCCCTTTTATTAATTATTAATTAGCAGGGTTTGTTGTTCCTCATATAAATCTTGGAATAACGGCGTACTCAGGTAACGTTCCCCGTAACTCGGTTGAATCATCACAATTAACTTATCTTGATTTTCTGGTCTTTGAGCCACTTTAATCGCCGCACACAAAGCCGCACCCGAGGAAATCCCAGATAGTAACCCCTCTTCCCTGGCTAGACGGCGACTATAGCTAAAGGCTTCCTCATCACTAACTGTAATTACCTCATCAATTAGTTCCACTTTCAGCACCTCTGGTACAAATCCTGCACCAATACCCTGAATTTTGTGGGGTCCAGGTTCACCACCAGAAAGAACCGGACTGTTAGTGGGTTCAACGGCGATCGCCTTTAATTGTGGTTTTCGTTGTTTAAGCACATCCGCCGCCCCCGTAATTGTACCACCGGTTCCCACTCCCGCGATTAAAATATCAACCCGTCCATCCGTATCGTGCCAAATTTCTTCAGCCGTAGTGCGGCGGTGAACCTCTGGATTAGCCGAATTGTTAAACTGCTGTAACATATAGGTATTGGGAACCGCATCGACCAGTTCATAAGCGCGCTGAATGGCTCCTTTCATCCCTTTAGAACCGGGGGTTAATTCTAATTTAGCTCCATAGGCGCGGAGCATAGAACGCCGTTCTAAACTCATGCTATCAGGCATGGTTAGAATTAACTCATAGCCTTTCGCAGCCGCCGTCATAGCCAACGCAATGCCAGTATTTCCTGATGTAGGTTCAACTAGGGTAGTCTTACCTGGAGCGATCAAGCCTTCGAGTTCCGCAACTTCGATCATATATGCTCCAATGCGATCTTTAACTGAGGCTGTCGGGTTCATCCCTTCGAGTTTAACCACAATTTGAGCTAAACAGCCTTCAGCTTGAGGAATTCGATTCAGTTGTACCAAAGGGGTACGACCAATCAATTCTGTGATGTTGTGAGCAATACGCATGGTGATCTCAATAACTACAGTTAACCTCAATTCTATAGTGATTTGGGCAGGCAAAAGTCAACCGTGAACCTGACCAGGACAGCAGAAATTGTCAAACTTTCAATATATATGCTAAAATAATCTACTTTTAGGGCAGACTTTGCCATGATTGAATGCCTACATCTTGGCGGAAATTTAATCATAATTAACCTAACATATCGACGATATCATATGTTATAATCATGGTTAAATCCACCTATTAAAGATACCATAAAAGTTAAATTTGAGGTAATTAAAGTTGCAAAAGTTTAACCGAGTTACTCATCCACAACGACAACATCAGTTAGAAAAGTTAATTGAACGGTTGGGATTATCTCCTCAACATAAGATTGCATGGCAATTGCTTGATTTGGCACTAACTCATCCCAGTGTTTCAAGTCAGGATAATTATGAACAACTGGAATTTGTGGGTGATTCGGTGGTGCGTTTAGCGGCTTCAGAGCTTCTGTTTGAAACCTATCCTAATGCACCAGTGGGAGAGTTTGCGGCGGTGCGATCTATTTTGGTGAGCGATCGCATTCTGGCGGAAATTTCTGAGAGCTATGGTTTGGGAAGATATTTGCTGGTGGGAGGAAGTGCTACCCGCGATCGCCTGGGAGAAGAATCTCGTTTAGCAGATTGTTTTGAGGCGGTTTTGGCTGCACTATATCTCAGTACCAATACCCTAGAGTTAATTCGTCCTTGGTTAGATCCACACCTGCTAGAGCGAGCTACTGAGATTTTTAATGATCCGGCTCGCCAAAATTATAAGGCTGCTCTCCAAGAATGGACTCAAAGTTGCTATAAAATTTTGCCCCAATATAAAGTTAATGAAACAGGTTATGCTGGTGATGAAGGGCGCTTTACCGCTTCCGTGTGGCTGAGGGACGAACAATTAGGTACAGGAACAGGTAAAACTATTAAAGCTGCTGAACAGGCGGCGGCTCGTGTGGCTTTTTTATTAGTAGCCAAAAATGGAGGAGAAACAGATAATGAATGACCCGATTAAAATAGCAGTTCTCGGTACAGGACGCTGGGGTGTCCACTTGATCCGAAATTTTCAAAATCATTCTGGGTTTGAGTTAATAGCAGTAGCTGATAGTAATTCCGAACAGTTAAAAGCTGTGGGAGAACGATTTACACTCAACCCCGAACAAATGTTTGAGCATGGGTTGGCGGCTCTGGAAGTTCCGGGACTACAAGCTGTGGCGATCGCTACTCCCGCCGGCACTCATTATCACTTAATTTCAGCCGCGCTACAACGTGGCTATCATGTCTTAGCTGAAAAACCTTTAACCATAAACCCCGCTAAATCTTGGGAACTTTGGGAACTGGCTCAACAGCAAAATCGACAATTATTTGTCGATCATACCTATCTATTTCATCCAGTCGTTAACCGGGGTAAACAAGTCCTTGCTCAAGGTGTCTTAGGTCAACTACGCTATGGCTATGCTACCCGCACCCACTTAGAACCTGTCCGCCAAGATGTTGATGCTCTGTGGGATTTAGCGATTCATGATATTGCTATCTTTAATACCTGGTTGGGTCAAAAACCTGTAGCCGTACAAGCCACCGGAACTGTCTGGCTACAAGGCGATCGCCTTTTGCAAACGGAGGATAATTCCCCAGCATTTCCCGGTAGTAAACCAGGTTTATCTGATTTAGTATTAGCTACCCTCACTTACCCCGATAACTTTCAAGTTTTCCTACATCTATGCTGGTTAAATCCTGACAAACAGCGCCGTTTAGCAGTGGTCGGAAGCCAAGGAACATTAATTTTTGATGAATTATCTTCCGAGTCTCCTTTAACCCTACAACGCGGCTATTTAGAGCCTGTCAATGGTGGTTGGAAAGGAGCAGGTCAAAGTCGGGAAGTTTTACAGGTCGAACCTGGGGAACCTTTAAAACAAGTATGCGATCGCTTTTTTGAATGTGTTAAAGCCAATCAACCCTGTCCAATTTCTTCCGGTAAAATCGGAGCAGAATTAGTTGATATCCTCTGGGGTTTAAGTCAATCAATACAAACAGGAGGACTCCCTCACCCCGTCGGCGATAATTCCTCAGAGAGTTAAACAAACAAAAAGCGCCCCCCTGGTGGGAGGCGCTTAATTTAATCGAAGCTATAAATTAGCCGATTTGAGGTGCAACCAAAGCTACAGGCTC
>NZ_JARPLC010000001.1:160588-178746 GCF_032350395.1 Limnospira sp. PMC 289.06 | reverse complement strand
TAGGTAACTTAGAAACCCCTTTGAGAACTTCTAAGGTAGCGTCAATGCCTTCTGTTTTATATTTACCTTCATTAACGATTGTGCTATGACCCATAAGTCTAGCTCGTAACTCGATAGGTAGTCCATACTTTTCACCTAACAGGTTGTACAGCCTACGAAAAGCATATTTCTGAGTTACCGGGCATTTCATAGATTGAAGTCTGTTACTAAACGCAGCTTCAAAGCCTGTAACTATGGTTTTAGGTTTACTGCCTTTTCTAGGGGTATATTGAGGCAATAAAGGTTTTTTCAATTCCAGAAACTCAAACATTTCAGGGCTGGGAATTGGAGCTACAATCCTTCCCCCTGTTTTGATACTCACTTTCCGACCTTCTGAGTCAGTAAAGTAAGTGTAATCTCCTAATACCAAGTAATTGTCTTGATTATCAGGGTCTGATAGTGCTTTGATAGTGATACCATCATCCGTTACAAATGGCTTAGTTAGATTAACGGCCGCAGCTATCTCGGTAGGCCTTAACCCATACATTACTGCCATACCAGCCACCCATAACCAGTTATGTCGAGATGATTGACATCGAGGGTTTTTAATAGTATAGGCTTCTTGTTTGGCGCTATACCACCAATCCTTAAAGGCATCGATGCCTATCCGTTGTTTCTTTTTGAATTGCGTTTGTTTGGGGTCAATAGGTTCAAGCTTTTTAAGTAAGTGTTCTTTGTTAGGTGATTTCTCAGCTATGGCTTTTAAGATGTAGTAACGTTCCTTGAAGGTTTTGGAGCCTACTAATTGTTCTCCATTCTGCAAGGGAATATATAGCATAGCCTTGAAACTCTCCCAGCTAGGATATTCATCCCAGTTAGGGAACAGCCTGAAATGCGCCCCTTTAGTAGACTCGTAAGACGCTAAGTCGCTAGCGATATCGCGAGAACGCGGTCGTCCTGTATTGCGGTTTTACCCGGCAAAATACTCATCCTCCAGTTGTTGGAATATTTCCCGGTAGGCTATCAGATTATCCTCAATCTGGTTCTTTCCTAAGATAGTCGCATCGTACCAATCCCAAAATTCACTAGCGCTAGTGATAGTCCCTAGGGCTTCTGATACCAGTTTAGCTTTCTTAACCCCGTCTATCACCCCTTGAGGTGTACATTCAAGGTTAGCCGTTTTGGGTAGCCGTTTCCCGGTAGGTGGTTGCTTAAACTGCAATAGTAGGTTGTACCTAGCCCCGGACTTTTGTAGTTTGAGTGTCACTCCTTTGGGACATTCCCCTTTAAAGTCTTGATAGGCTTTCAGGAACCTAGCATAGCCCCCGTCATAGTTACCCTTTCCCCCTACTGTAGGGGTATTGATATCGTTACTCATTTTTTACTCACTTGTTACTCTGTTATGGCTTTGAGTAATACCTAAGTAACGGTAGAATAGGGGTTGTAGGCTATATAGACGCTTTCCAAGCTACTGGAGATATTGCATGAACTTTTCGCTAAAATCTTTTCGTCAGGGACTTCGTAGCCCTTACAGTGTCTTCACCAAAGGGATCTCTAAATATATATCCCTGAGTTTAGTGATGATTGTAGGAATCACTGCCAGTCTGACAATTTTCATGAGTCGCCCGGCTCCTGCAGTCGAAGCGATCCAATTAATTTACGGCCCCGCTAGTATTTCCTTAGAGTTTCAAGATTTGCAGACATTTGCTGAAACAGGACAAAGGTCTAACCAACTTAACTCTTTATTTACTTTGGCGGAACTGAGTGATTCTCAAATTACCACTTTCCGCAATGCTCTCAATTTTGGGGTAAATGTTCCCACGGATGTAGTTAATAGCCTGTTAGGTTCGAGTTATGGTCGATTAGCTGTGGGGGCCTTTAGTCTGTTTATTAATCCTAGTAGTTCTATTGATAACATTGTTGATGATGTGCTGTCGGCTTTGCGAGATTCAACTCGAGATGGTCGGTTAACCATGTTGGATGTGGTTTTAGGGTTCCAAGCGGTTGATACGATCACGGTAGATGTCAACAATCTGATGAGTTTGTATGATGACGTTAGTGAACTAGGAGAACAAGCGATCGCGTTTTTGAAGGCTCAACCAGAAATTCGACAACTGATTTGTAATTAAGTTGGCAATAATCCCCAAGGCTTGAGATTGGGGATGGTGTTGCAGTAATTAAATTTAAGACAATGGGGGGATCTTTCTCGTATATAGGAGGGTTCCCTTTTTGTATGGGGATCTTCCTATAGGTTTTGCTGTTCTTCTGCTACTCGCTTCAACCGCCGCAATTGAGCTTCCATGTCCGCCTTAGTCCAAGGGGCGGCGAACCGATTAAAACCAAAGGCAATTAAGGGGTTATTAATCTCAAATTCAAAGCGATTTAATAAGTAGGTTCCCTGGGATTGGGGTTGACATTCCCAGCGATCGCATCCTTGGAAAAATCCATCAAATCCCCAGACAATTAGCCCCGGTTCTCTTTCCCGGACAATACTCTCTAAGGTGGGTTGAATAAGGGGAATTTGAATAATAAACCGGGAACGTCCCCCTACATCGGTATTCCAATCACCGACGGGATCGCAACGTAGGGCAGGATTTAGCCAACGACGCATTAAATGGCGATCAGTAATACAGCGCTCAACGGTAGTGGCGATCGCTTTAATGTGAATAGACTGTTCAAATACTTGACGAGATGACATCCTAAGCCTCAAGCTATATTCAGAACGTTATCCGTTGAATGAACTAATGTCCACCCCAACGGTGAGATCAAACAATTTTGTAAACAGAGGTTTGATTGCTCTGTAGGCATTTTATAACAACTGGAACTGGGGAGGAAACTGGGGAGGAAAACTGATGAGTATAGCTGTGCTGGTGAATCTCACCTGAATTTGAGTTCAACGCTATCACCGAGGGAAATAACAGAGTTAGTCAAATTCTGCTAGTTTCCTTCCGTGGGGAGATGTTAATGGATAATGATTCTGCTAGATTGTAAAACTTCAGAACCCATCTACAAAAATTATGATTGAAACTTCCAGTCCCTTGGGGATAGGAATAGCGAACCTATCCCATTTAACTTTAGCTCAAGAGAATTCATCACCGAATCCCGTGGATGAATTAATGAATTTTCGCATGGGGGATATATCCCTTGTTGATTTTGGGGCGGCCATTTTAATTCTGTTAGTTGGCTACCTAGTTGCTCTGTTTGCGGCTTCATTGGTCAAAAAGCTACTCAAAAAGACCGATATAGATAATAAACTGGTCAGTTGGATTTCTGGGTCTACTGAAGGCGGCGAAGACTTCCCCGTAGAAAAATGGGCAGGAACCCTGGTTTTCTGGGTTATCTTTATTTTTGCGATTATTGGTTTCTTTGACCGACTCCAGTTAACTTCTGTTTCGGCTCCCTTGACTACCCTGTTGAATGAAATCACCCGCTACCTACCTAGGATATTAGGGGCAGCGGGCTTGTTAGCGATCGCCTGGGTATTTGCCACCATTTGCCGAACCTTGATGATTAAGTTCCTGGATATGTTCAGGCTGGATGAGCGACTCAACCAGCAGGTTAGCCATGGGGAAAGCGAGAGCCATTTTTCTCTGAGTCACACCTTGGGAAATGCCATTTATTGGTTTATTTTCCTGCTGTTTCTGCCCATGATTCTTAGCACCTTGGAGTTGGCTGGGTTGCTATCTCCGGTGCAGACGATGGTTAATCAAATCCTGTCGAGTCTGCCCAATATCCTGAAAGCCTTAGTTATCGCGGCAGGTGGTTGGCTTTTGGCTCAAATCGTCAGTCGCATTGTTACCAATTTATTGGCTGCCGTTGGTTTCGATCGTCTCAGCAATCAGTTGGGATTACAAAGGGCGATGGGGACTACATCCCTATCTTCTGTACTAGGCACAATTGTTTATGTTGTGCTGATGATTCCTATTGCGATCTCAGCCCTGCAAGCGCTCCAGATTAATGCAATTTCTGACCCAGCTATTTCCATGCTGAATCAGATATTTAATGTCATTCCCCAAGTTTTTATTGCGGGTGTGGTATTAGTCTTGGCTTATATGTTTGGGGTTATTGTCCGAGATTTGGTCACTAACCTGCTAACCAATCTGGGTTTTAACAATATCTTTATGTGGTTGGGAGTTGAATCTAAGGCTATTCCGGTGGCTACCGAAACTCAGACCACAGAAGAGGATGAGGTGATAGATGATAAGTCTGTGAGCAGTCCCGCGAAGCAAACACCTTCGGAAATCGTGGGTGTGATTGCTTTGGTGGGTGTGATGTTCTTTGCGGTAGTCACCGCTACGGATATTTTGGGCTTAACTGCTTTAACTTTGATTATTGAGCAGTTGTTAATCATTGCTGGCCGGGTGCTATTGGGTGTGATCATTTTTGGCATTGGTTTATACTTTGCTAACTTGGCTCATAATCTAATATCGAGTTCCGGCACTTCTTCGGCTAAATTGCTGGCTCAGGCTGCCCGCATTGCTATTATTATCTTTGTGGGTGCTATGGCACTTCAGCAAATGGGGATTGCTAGTGATATTGTGAATTTGGCTTTTGGCTTGCTACTGGGGGCGATCGCTGTTGCTATTGCGATCGCCTTTGGTTTGGGAGGTCGCGATGTAGCATCGGAGCAAATTCGTGAGATCATCTCTCGGTTAAAACAGTAAAAATAGTCAAGAGGCGATCGCCTCTTAGGGGCAGGTTATCAGCCTGCCTCTACTGTTTATTCTGCCATTTCAATGGCAGCTTCCGCCTCTAAAACCACATTTCGTAATCTATCTAATAAATCTTGGTCTGCTGAAGACCATAAACCTCGCTGGTGTGCTTCTAGTAACCTTTCCCCCATATCCCGCAACGCCCAAGGATTCTTTTCGCGGACAAAATTCTGGACTTGTTCATCTAAAATATAAGCCTCGGCTACTCCCCCATACATGAAATCATCAACACATTGGGCTGTAGCATCATAAGCGAATAAAAAATCTACTGTAGCCGCCATTTCAAAAGCTCCCCGATAACCGTGTCGCATCGCCCCAGCCATCCATTTAGGATTTACCACCCGCGACCGATATACCCGGGCAATTTCAGAGCGCAACTGTCGGACTTTCGGATTTTCTGGCAGAGAATTATCACCGAAATAAGTCTCAGGATTTTCGCCTCGGAGAACCCGCACCGCCACCGTCATTCCCCCCTGAAATTGATAATAATCATCAGAGTCTAAAATATCATGTTCTCGATTATCCTGATTGTGTAAAACTACCTGCATTTGTTGCAGACGATTCGCAAAGGCTTGGGGGGCGGAAATTCCTTGACCGCCAGTGTAAGCATAACTACTCCAATTCAAATAAGCCTGGGCTAGGTCGCTGTCATCAGTCCAATTTTGCCCTTCAATTAATCCTTGTAACCCAGCACCATAGGCTCCCGGTTTTGACCCAAATACCCGCAAACGCGATCGCATTTTAGCTTCATCTTCCGTCAAACCTTCCTTAACCCAAGCGGTAGTTTCCTGATAGACCGTGGCGGCGATCGGGTTTTCTTCGGGGGTTTCTGGTAACTGAGAAACCATCTCCACAGCGCGATCGAATAGGTCGATTAAATTGGGGAAAGCATCTCTAAATAACCCAGAAATGCGTAAAGTGACATCAACCCTGGGTCGTCCCAATACAGAAATCGGCAAGATTTCAAAATCCACCACTCGCCGGGACGCACCCTCCCAAACTGGTTGTACCCCCAACAAAGCGATCGCCTGGGCGATATCATCTCCCCCTGTTCGCATGGTCGAAGTTCCCCACACCGATAGCCCTAGAGTTTGGGGATATTCTCCATGATCCTGAGTGTATTTTTCCACTAAGGCTTCCGCTGCTAACTGACCCACCCGCCAAGCCGTTTCTGTGGGAATGGCGCGAATATCGACCGCGTAGAAATTCCGTCCCGTGGGGAGAACATCAGGTCGTCCACGAGTCGGCGCACCGGATGATCCACTGGGAATATAGCCGCCGTCAAGTCCCCGTAATAGGTTCTGAATTTCACGATCGCATTTTTTCAGATTGGGGAGAAGGATATTTTCGATCCAAACTAATTCTTGGCGGGTTAATTCCCCTGGGAATTCCTGACTATTTTGGCTGATTAATTGGTCGATTAAAATCGCGGCTTGGTCTTCGATTAAGGCGATCGCATCCCCGACTGTCCTACAGATTTCACTGTTTTTCTGGTCGCCTTCCACCTCCCATAAATCCCCCGGATTAGCTGTTAATGGGTCTAATTCCCAACCCCAATCTTGAGCGATCGCCCTGGTTAAACCCCATCGATTTTGGCTGGGATGACGGGCTATGGCTATGATTAAATCCCGCAATTGTCTCCCTTCTGGACAGCGCCCCAAAATATGTAAACCGTCGCGGATTTGACTTTCTTTTAGTTCACATAAATAACCGTCAATTGTGCCAAATAATTCCGACACCATTTCCCCGTCAGAGATGCCCAAATCCCGGTCTAACTTTTCCTTGCGGATTAACTCCACAATGCGATCGCTGATAGTTTTTAACCGAGATGGATCTAATACTTGAGCCTCATAATACTCATCAATTAACCCTTCTAATTGTTGCAAAGGTCCATATAATTGAGCCCTAGTCATTGGCGGGGTTAAATGGTCTAAAATTACCGCCTGCGATCGGCGTTTCGCTTGGGAACCTTCCCCAGGGTCATTAACAATAAACGGATAGAAATTCGGTAAAGGTCCCAGGGCGATTTCTGGGTAACATTCCTCCGACAGTCCTACCCCTTTACCCGGTAGCCATTCTAAGTTACCATGTTTCCCTACATGAACCACCGCATGAGCCTCAAAGTGGTTTCTTAGCCACTCATAAAAAGCCAAATATTCTGGGGTCGGTTCCAAGTCCGGCGCGTGATAATTCAGACTCGGATCAATATCATAACCTCGTGATGGTTGAATCCCCACAAAAACATTGCCAAATTGTACCCCAGCAATCGGTAATATCTCCGGCGGATTCTCAAAAAAATGCACCCCCCAACGTTCTTTAATTCCCCCTTGCACAACGGCGGGTAAAGTGTTAAAATAAGTCAGGTAGTCTTGCCATTTTAAAAACTGCTTAACTTCCCGAAAATCTCGCCCTTCTGGGTCGTTAGTCACTCCCCTGGTCAGTTCCTGAATCAGATCATCTCCGGTAAGGGGAAAATCGCTGACGGTATATCCGGCTAATTTTAAAGCCTGGAGAATTTCTACACAACTGGCGGGGGTATCTAGTCCGACACCATTGGCGAGGCGACCGTTACGGGTGGGATAGTTGGCTAAAATTAGGGCGATGCGCCTTTGGTGGGTGGGGGTTTCTGAGAGTTTGACCCAGTTGGCCGCGAGGTCGGCTACAAATTCTATGCGATCGCTTTTGGGTTGATAATGAACAATATCTGTTTCTAGTCTGGTATCGCTATTTTTGACAGTTTTAAAGGAAATTGGGCGGGTAATAATGCGGCCGTCTACTTCTGGTAAAGCGATATTCATCGCCACATCACGGGGAGGTAATCCGAGGGGACTTGATTGCCATCTCTGTTCGCTAATACCACTCAGAATGGCTTGTAATGTGGGGATATCTAAAGAAAACAGGGGGGCGCTGGGTAGGTCGGAATTATCCAGGGATGAAATCGAGAAACTTGTGGTATTTATTAAGAGTCTGGCTTTGGTTAAATAGGCGATCGCCTCCTGTTGGATTTCTGGATCTCGCAAGGATGAAACAAACAGGGGAACCGGGTTAAGTTGACGAGCCGCCAAGGCTTGACAAAGGCTATCAATGGGGGCAGTATTTCCTGATAGATAATGGGCGCGATAGAATAAGATTCCCACTTCCCGATAGTTAGAGACGGGGGACAGCGCGCGCCACGGATAACGACCGACCCTGGGAATGGCTACAGGTGGCGGCGGGTTGTAATTAGTGGCTAAATAGCGATCGCTTATATATTGCAAAGCTGCGATCGTATTTTCTACCCCTCCCTCACTAAAATATTGCCAAACTCGGTTAGCTACAGTTAGGGGAACCGTAGACTGAGTAATTAAATCCGGGTCGCCGCCATCATCTCCCGGTAAAATAATCAATTCTACCCCTTTAGTTTCCGCGATTTCCGCCAAAACTTCCAAACCGTAGGACCAATAGGAACGTCCCCCCAACAGTCGCAAAACTACAACCTTCGCCTGAGATAAGACCTCCTCAGCATAGGTGTCTATAGTAAGCTGCTGTTGCAGGTTCAGCAAATTAGTTACTCGTAAATTGGGAAAGTCTGAGGGTAACTCAGCTATGGCTGCTGCTAAGGTTTGAATTTCTGTATCCGCTGCAGTTAAAACAATAATTGGCGCGGCAGTTTGTTCAATAAAGATAACCCCCTCTGTATCGGGGTTCCAGCCTCCTGGTATCGCTGCAATTCTGTGCATCTTATTTATACCCAATCATCACTATCTCGGTTTTTAGCGCGGTAAACATGACCCTCAGCATGAATGGCGCGAGTTTTCTCGAAGAGGCTGTCTTCCGTGTAATTCCACATTTGCAAAAGTCGATCTAGGTCTTTTTGGATATCCCAAGCGCCGGGGAACCCCTGGTAACGGATTTTCAGACGCGCAAGTTCCGCCAGTTCTAAGTCTCCCGGTGACTGATTGGCCAAAAGCTGATCAACCATTCGGCGATCGCTTTTGTACTGGGGGTGTTTTTGTTGGCGATCGTCCATAGTAGCAGCATTAGTACAACAAAAGCTAATTATAGCCCTAGTTAGGCATTATTACCAGTTGACGCTCCCCTGCCATAGGTGTTGCTACCTCGTCAAAACCCAACCCTGTAGCGTAGGGGCTCGTCCTAGATATGCCATTGGCAACACCAGCCCACCTAGGGATTCAGATTTAGGGTGAGGGTAATGTTTTCAGGGGTTTCTGAACAAGGTGTAATGGGGGGAACTTAGGCAATTGATGAATCCCTAAAACCTCAATTGTCGGCTTATTACTTTACTTGTTGCTTAGTTATCCAATTTTGCGATTTTTACCGGATCGCCAATATCCCGCTGGTATTAGATAGTGGAAACTTTCACACGGACAACTCCCTCATGCGTCTTTCCAGTTTAATTATGCTATCTGGCTTGGCACTCATTAATCTAGCTAATCAACCCAAATTGGAGACTACAGCTACCCCGTCTGACTCTTACCATGAATCAATTTATGAGCTAGTTCAAGTCAATGACAACCAAATACCAGAGACTGAATCCAGTCCTGCCCCCCACCGAGGTAGCGGCAGGAAAGGCTAAGACATCCAACCATGTAAATATACTTTATTGCCCGCAATATATCAGATAGTCTCCTCAATTAACCCTTGTCAATTGAGGGATTATTTGTATGGGTGATACTGCTGGCGTATTCAGGATGAGTGATTATCGTCACTTTTGGCTAATATTACGCCGAATTTATCGGAATTACTCCGTTGACTGTCTCCCCCCCCCATGTCTTCAGAAAATTCTGATTGTCATCCAACTAGACTAGAGATTTTTGGGAAAAATTCTATTTTTTTTCCGGATATGGAAATCTAGCCCAAGTATTTTAAGCAAGTTCTGTTACCACATATCGATAGGGTCTTTAAAAATGCTATATAATGCTTTGGCTTCCTTGGCTATTAGTGCTGCGATCGCTTCTGTAGGCGCTGCTGCCTTAGTCGCCCCTTCCCCCGCGCAGACAAAAACCATCTCCGTGGCTTCCCTAGATTTTCATACACAATTGACTCAAGAGATGGCGACCATTGTTGATAGCCAGATTATGGCAGCCGATAATAAGTCCCCAGAGGAGTCTCCCTCCTATCCTCAGCCAGGAGATGGTCGGCGCTAGTCGGTCTCTACCTACCTAGCTAGTGGTCAGCACTAGACACCAGGAAGCTACCACTCATGGGAGTACCGATTTTAGTGGTGGTTTCCGGGAACTTTTGATCACCGATCGCAGACTTATAGATATATATGCCCCCCGATCGCCTTTTTGGTAGATAATTACCTGCCCCAATTCCCTAACCCAACCCGTCCGCTTTGGTGCGGTTGTCCGCTAGGTGGCCCAGCCCAGACAATTTTGATTATATGTTAGTGTTAGTATTTGTTGGTATCCGGTTCGGTGCTAAACTCCCGTTGGTTAGATGCCAGTAAACAGGCTAGACTAAATGAAATAAACGGGCCAAAAATAAAAATAATCAGTTCCAGACCGGTCATAATAGACCTCCCCCAGATGAATGCAAGTTAGTATGTAAGTAAAATCACTGACTTTTGGACACAACCAATAGACCAAGTTATATTAATAACTCCGTAATTTTACTTAATTTTTTTCGCCCCTAACACCACCGAGATATTTGGATAAATTCCCTATTTCAAATATACCCGAAAGGTGGCAAAATTAAAAGATTCTATAGATTACCTAAAGACTAGTTTCATCAACTCTTTACAAAACCTTTACCAAACCATGACTTAGTACCGGGGGGACTAGGGAGAATCTAGTTGTTGAAGCGATCGCCTGAGTGTAGGAAAGTTATTGATAGTATCTGGTAAGTGGTCCCAATCAAAGTCTGTGAACTGCTGATCAAGAATGGTAACATAATCTTCAAGAGGTTTCCAGGGATAATTTTTCACTAACTTTTGTAAGCGTCGCAAAAACGATCGCAACTGTCTTTGAGTCATGCGATCGCGTAATTCCTGCCATCCTTTGTCTTCTTCTTCCTGCAAAAGTTGCTGTAACTCTCGCAATTTATTTAAGGGTAATTTAGTGATATCAATGGCTATTTTTTCAGGGAATTTTTGAGGAATCTTAGGGGGTTTAATATTTATTTGGCGTGGCAAAATATCGGAGAATACAGCGGCGAGTTGTTCTTGATTAACAGGTTTGCGTAGATATCCCTGACATAAATTTTGACTCAACTCAAAATCTTGAGCAGCCACAGAAGCGGTTAACATAACAATGGGAATATTAGCAGTTTGGGGATTGGCTTTGATAAGTTTACTGGTAGCAATGCCATCTAAATCGGGCATTCGTAGATCCATTAAAATCACATCAGGATGATGAGTTTCAGCCATAGCGATCGCCTGATATCCATCTTGAGCCTGTAGCAGCAGATGTTCTGTGTTATCAAAATAACCAGCAATGAGGTTTCGGTTAGACTGGACATCATCGACTACTAAGATAGTAGATGGCATAAAATCAGACAAATTCAGGGAGGTTTGTAGATTAATTAATTGATGAGATTGTGTAATTTGGACATCAGGAAAGGCAAAAGTAAAAACACTTCCTAAGCCTAACTGACTTTCGAGAGTTAGTTTACCTCCCAACAGATTGGTAAGTCTTCGAGTAATAGCCAAACCGAGTCCAGTCCCACCATAGCGACGGTTACTTTGTCCTTCACTTTGTACAAAGGCTTCAAAAATCTGTTGATGCTGATCTGGAGATATTCCCATACCAGTATCTGCTATCATAATTTCCAGAGTAACCCGAGAATCATGATCACAATTTTGGGCGCGAACCGAAATCGTAACGGAACCCTCTTCGGTAAATTTGATAGCATTTCCGACAATATTAAAGAGAATTTGGCGGAGTCGGACTTCATCAAATTCGATAATCTTAGGAACATTGGGTTCAATATTTATCTGTAGTGATAAACCCTTAGCCATGGCTGTGGGTAAAAAGATTTGCTGGATTTCCTGTAGTAATATAGGCAAATTCATAGGGTGATACTCAAGTTGGAGTTTTCCAGCCTCAATTTTGGAGAGATCCAAAATATCATCAATTAAACCAATTAAGGCTCGACCCCCAGCAGCGATCGCATCCAGATAAGATTGTTGTTTTTCATCTTCAACCAATCCTTTAAGTAAATCACAAAAACCCAAGATTGCATTCATGGGGGTCCTAATTTCATGGCTCATATTAGCCAAAAATTCACTTTTGGATCTATTCGCCATTTCGGCACGTTTAGCGACCTCTTCTAAGGCGAAATGAGAGAAATGCAAAACCGCCAACATTAAAGTATTGCGGAGTTCCATGGCGGCATTTATTTCTAATTCATTCCAGCCCAAAGCATGACCACTAACTGTTTCTTTCCAGGCTTCAAAAGACTTGCGGGGAGATAGGCGCACTTGGTTATTATCATCAATGACCACTGGTTTATTAGGATTTCCCCCCCAAGTCACAGTCTGGATAATTTCTGAACGAAACCACACTATTTGATAAGTGGCTTGATCTAAGTAAATTGAAATAGCCAGCAAGCCAGCGGCTTTGTTGATGTAATTTTGAGCAGGTGGGTAAATTTCGGCGAGGCGATCGGTGTAAAAAATTTCCTCTGGGTAGCAGCTACGCAGCCAGGAGAGTAAATCATGCAAATCTGATTTAGGGAGAGTTTCGCCAAACTCAGTTAGTTCTCCCTGTAAGCCAATCACGACACCTTGAGCATTAACTAATTCTAGCAAATATTGACCACTAGAATCAATCATGGTGCGAATGCGATTAATTAAATCTGATTCATGTCCCGAGAGTTCTTGTCTAAAGAGTTGCTGAATCTTTTTGACTTTCTTCTGATAGGCTTCCCAATTTTTTTGATACTGGCGGAACAGTTCAACGGACATAAATTGCCCTAATAATTCGCAGGCTTGTCGCAATTCATAGGGGACAAATTTAGGGCTGTAGTGATGACAAACAATTAAACCCCATAGTTTTTGGTCATTAATCAGAGAAATACACAAGGACGCGGAAACGCCCATATTTTGCAGATATTCAATATGGATAGGGGACACACTCCTAAGAGTTGCATAACTTAAATCCAGATTTTTGTGAGTAATGGGATTATTAAGAGGATAAATAGGGACGGGAGCATCATTAACATTAACAATAATCCTCACCCAGTTTTTATAATACAGTTGTCTGGCTTGTTTGGGGATGTCGGAAGCGGGGTAATGGAGTCCGAGAAATGGCTCTAATTCTGGTTGTTTGTCTTCGGCTACGACAATGCCACTGCCATCAGTTTCAAACCGATAAATCATGACGCGATCGTATTCGGTTAATTGGCGAATTTCCTGGGCTAAAAATTGGGCGGATTACTCGAAACTATTTTTATTTTCAATACTCGGAAAGGATGATTGAATTTGTGCATAGATGCTATAAGCGCGGTGGGGTTGTGTGGGAATATGGGGTTCTAACTCTAAGATTAATACATTCTGATGTCGATGGACAATGGCGGTTAATTTTTGAGGGTTATTGTGATAATTTAATTCGATGTAAATGGGTTTGGAGTATTTGAGGTCATGAGAGGTCAGAGATAGGGAGATTTTTTGAAATGCTGTGGGGGTGAATACTTGGCTTAAAGTTTTGCCGACGACGGCCTCTACTTCCTGGCCTAAAAATAGTTGAGTATTACAACTGGCTTGTAAAATGATGAGTTCTGGTTCCTGGAGAACTAGCAAACAACCGTGAGATTGAATCTTACCGGGAATATGGATGGGTTCACGATCGCAATTACTGAGATCAACAGATGTTAAGGGAAAATTTTCGACTGTATCCACTATTTAATTAACTCCTAGTTGTTAATAATAAAAGTAACCAAGCATTAGCCCGGATGATTTGTGATCATAAAATTGCCCATAGACACTAATATATTATGTACCGAGCCACTTATATTGGCAATCAGTGATAAGTATTTCGGCGCAACCACATCAAGTTAAACTCTGAGATTTATAATTAGGTGTGACTTCAGCGCCCAATACTATGCTTGACCTAACTCAACTGGCTCGCCAAATGCAGGGGATGAGTAAACACTTGACCCGTGAAGCCCAAGCCGCCCGCGATCGCCTAAAAGCAGCACAAAACCTGCTGACAGAAGCCCAAAAGCATCAAGAAGAATTGATCGAAAGCCTGAATTACTGGGTAGATCGGATTCCTTTTCACCCCGCGATTCCCATAGAGCCATTAGATAGCTGTTTCACGATTCAAGCACCACCCGCCGCCCATACAGTTTTTGCCACAGACGGGTCCCAAATCGCCCCTAACGCCCACGAAATCGCCTATTGTTATCTAATCAATATCGGTAGGGTTGTCCTCCATTATGGTCAAAGTCGCCACCCGATCCTTGATAGTGTTCCCGAAATTTTTTATCGTCCCGAAGACCTTTATATTTCGCGTCAGTGGGGTATTCGGACAGAGGAATGGATGGGCTACCAACGCACCATTTCGGAAGCGATCGCCCTCGCGGAAACAGCTCGGGAGATTGCTACGATTGGTGGGGACAACCTTAACCCGGCTCTGGCTTTAGTGGATGGTTCCCTAGTTTACTGGTTTTTAGAAACATTACCAGTAGAAGCGCGCGATCGCATTATCGCACCGATTTTAGAAGCCTGGGATATGATTAAAGTGTCTGGTATTCCGATGATGGGTTATGTCAGCGCTTCTCGCAGTAGCGAAACTATTTCGTTTCTGAGATTGCAAGCGTGTCCCTATAATGAACCTGATTGTGTGCGAAATTGCCCAGATTTCGGTCAGGTGGACAAAAAAGGCAAGATTAAACAAGCCCCCTGTCAAATTTCTGAACCTCTGCGAGATACGGTGCTATGGTCTAATTATCTGAAACCGGGACAGCGCAGCCCCCTCTGGCGATCGCGATCGCGTATTTTAGATTATTATGATTTTGATTCCATCTACTTCTGTTATGTGAATGTGGGCACGGAAATCGCTAGAATTGAATGTCCGGCTTGGGTAGCTGAAAATACGGAACAATTTGAGTTAGCTTTATCAATTATGTTAGCCCAAGTTTATAAAGGCTATGGCTACCCGGTGGCTTTAGCGGAAGCCCACAATCAAGCGGTGGTGAGAGGAGGCGATCGCACTCGGTTTTTTGCTATGCTAGAAGACCAAATGATTCGCGCCGGACTCCCTAATGTGGGCATCTCCTACAAAGAAGCACGCAAACGCGGAAGTATTGCTTAACAAACCTGTGATTATGTCTGAACCATCTGATAGCAATTTACCCCCAGAACCTTCTCCGGCTTCCCAAAAAGCACCCTGGGAATATGTTACTGAGCCTTTCAAAAAATTGTGGAAAATCGGGAAAGTCAGTGATAGAATTGGAGACTGGTTTAATGTTAGTGACAGCGAAGTTGCTGAGATTTTGGAGCGCGTCCGGGCTGAACTTCCAACTACAGAAGCGCTGCTAATTGGGAAACCTCAAGCGGGTAAAAGTTCCATTGTTCGGGGATTAACAGGAGTTGCGGCGGAAATTGTCGGCCAGGGATTTAAGCCCCACACCCAAAACACTCAACGATATGCTTACCCTTCCGGGGATCTACCTTTACTGATTTTTACGGATACGGTGGGACTGGGGGATATTAATCAAGATACGGATGAGTTGGTGGCGGAGTTGGTGGAGAATTTACAGGAGGAAAGTCGCGGCGCACGGGTGCTAATTTTGACGGTTAAAATTAATGATTTCGCTACGGATACCCTGCGAACTATTGCGGCTAATTTACGCAAAAAATACCCTGATTTACCCTGTCTCTTGGTGGTTACTTGTCTCCATGAAGTCTATCCCGCCAACACGGAAAATCATCCCCCCTATCCCCCCGAATTTGCCGAATATCAGCGAAGTATTGAGGCGATAACCGAGGATTTTGAGAAGTTATATAATCGCCTAGTTGCCATTGATTTTACCCTGGAAGAAGATGGCTATAGCCCGGTATTTTATGGCTTAGAAAATTTTAGGGATACTTTGATGGAATTGTTGCCAGAAGCGGAAGCTAGGACTATTTATCAGCTTTTGGAAGGACAGGCGGGACAGGAATTAAGTAATTTATATCGAGACGTGGGAAGGCGCTATATTTTGGCTTTTTCTATTATGGCGGCTACTATAGCAGCGGTTCCCCTACCTTTTGCGACTATGCCAGTTTTAACAGCCCTACAAGTGTCTATGGTGGGGTTACTAGGAAAACTCTACGGTCAAACTATTACCCCCTCCCAAGCTGGGGGTATTGTTAGTGCGATCGCTGGTGGATTTCTCGCTCAGGTGGTCGGTCGGGAATTAATTAAGTTTATTCCGGCTTTGGGAAGTGCGATCGCTGCTTCTTGGGCTTTTGCTTATACGGGGGCTTTAGGTGAAGCTACTTGTGTATATTTCGGCGATTTAATGGGTGGCAAAAAACCCGATCCTAAGCGAATTCAATCGGTGATGAAACAAGCCTTTAAAAATTCTCAAACCCAAATCGACAATGGACCATGAAACTCCCCCTCCCTCTGGGAAAGGGGTAGAAGGAGACAAAGGACAATTGTCGGGGCGAAAAATTTTTCGCCCCTACTGTTCGCCCCTACTGGTGGCTAAGATTGTCTACAGGGGATATTGAAGTGCCAAGTTTTGATCTAAGATAGAATTTAGAATCGCTTAATATATATTTGTTATGGCTACATCAGTTCCGCATTTAGGGAAGCAATTAAGGCCCAGTGGCGAACATATTTTGGCTTCTATTGACCTAGGAACCAACTCTCTGCACATGGTCATAGTGCGAATTGATAAGAGTCTACCCGCATTTACGATTATCGCCCGAGAGAAAGATACGGTCAGACTCGGAGACTGTGGACCAAAAGGACAACTCAAGCCGGAAGTCATGGATAGGGCGATCGCCACCCTCCGACGCTTTCAGGAACTAGCCAAAACCTTTAACGTCGAGCAAGTTGTTGCTGTCGCTACCAGCGCAGTCCGGGAAGCCCCCAACGGTCGGGATTTTATCAAACGAGTATCCGACGAATTGGATCTCGAAATTAACCTGATTTCTGGTCCTGAAGAAGCCAGGAGAATTTATTTGGGTGTCCTCTCGGCTATGGAATTTCACGACCAACCCCACGTTATTATTGATATCGGAGGGGGTTCGACAGAGTTAATTTTGGGAGATGGTGGAGAACCTAAATTTCTCAGTAGTACCAAGGTCGGGGCTGTCCGTCTCACTCAAGAATATATCAAAACTGACCCTATATCTCGCACAGAATTTCTGTTTGTACAAGCCTATATTCGGGGAATGT
The DNA here is from genome assembly GCF_032350395.1 of Limnospira sp. PMC 289.06. Classification (NCBI taxonomy): domain Bacteria; kingdom Bacillati; phylum Cyanobacteriota; class Cyanophyceae; order Oscillatoriales; family Sirenicapillariaceae; genus Limnospira; species Limnospira sp. PMC 289.06. The sequence goes on along the minus strand of NZ_JARPLC010000001.1, from coordinate 161,717 downwards.
TGGAACGTCCCGTTGATGAGTTGCGTCTTCATCTCCCCAATCGCAAAGTATCCCATTTAGTCGGCACTTCCGGTACAATTGAAACCCTGGCGGTGATGATTGCTAAGGAAAAATTAGGCACTGAACCTACACCTTTAGCCGGATACCAAATTACTTTAAATGAGTTACACAATATCGTTAGTCGTCTGCGGAAGTTATCCTACCAAGAAAGGTTGCAAATTCCTGGCATAAATGATCGGCGGGCGGAAATTATCCTGGCTGGGGCGCTGATTTTACAGGAGGCGATGAGTTTATTAGAAATAGAGTCTCTGACTATTTGTGAAAGAAGTTTGCGGGAAGGGGTAATTGTTGATTGGATGCTTACCCACGGGTTGATTGAAGACCGCCTACGATATGAAAGTTCTATCCGACAACGTAGCATCCTCAAAATTGCTCAAAAATATAATGTAGATTTAGAACATGGTGAACGGGTGGCAGCCTTCTCTCTCAGCCTATTTGACCAAACTAATGGCATTCTCTATGACTATGGATCGGCGGAACGAGAATTGCTCTGGGCGGCGGCTATTTTGCATAACTGCGGGCTATATATTAGTCATTCTGCACACCATAAACACTCCTATTATTTAATCCGTAATGGGGAACTTTTGGGTTATACGGAAACCGAAATTGATATGATTGCTAATTTGGCTCGCTATCACCGGAAAAGTGCCCCCAAAAAGAAACATGAAAATTATCAAAATTTGTCGAAGAAAAATCGTCACATTATCGACCGTCTTAATCCTTTGATGCGGTTGGCTGTGGCTTTAGACCGTCGTCAAATTGGCGCGGTAGCTGAGGTTACTTGTCAGTGCGATCGCGATAAAAAAGAGTTTAAATTGATACTTAAACCAGTTGACCCCCAAGATAATTGTGCTTTGGAATTGTGGAGTTTAGACCTTAAAAAAGATGTGTTTGAGGAACAATATAACCTCACACTTGTGGCGTTTTTAGAACCTTAAATCAACAACTGTTAGCCCACCCGATCCCCCTTTCCTCAAAAGGCTGGTTTATTAATATTCTCTTTGGGAGGCGCGCCCCTACAATCAATTATTAATTATCAATTAATTACCCGGTGGGGCGGGTTTATTCA